>JAITXE010000001.1 GCA_031284925.1 Methanobrevibacter sp. | reverse complement strand
AAGGATTAAATACAATAAATATACTAATTAATTTTAATAAATGACATTATTATTAGTATTGCTTAAAATATAATCTTTAAGATTAATTTATAATTAAAACTTATATTTTATTAAAAAACCTCATTTATAATTAAAAATCAATTTTAAAAAAAATCAGTTGGACAATATTAAATAAATCATTAAGGAGATTTTTATGAGTAAATTAAAAATAACTATGTGTCAGATTGAAGTCGTTGATAATAAAGATGAAAATCTTGAAAAAGCAAAATCAATGATAATTGAGTCTAAAGACAAAGGTGCAGATATAGCTATCTTACCTGAGATGTTTAATTGTCCACATGAAAATGAAAAATTTGTTCAATACTCTGAAAGTCGATACAATAGCATAACTTTAGATTCAATCTCTAATATAGCTAAAGAGTTAAATATTCATGTTTTAGTAGGTTCAATTCCTGAATTAGTCGTTGAGGAGGAAAATAATGAGAAAATATATAATACTAGCTTTTTCTTTGATGATAATGGAGGTTTATTAGGATTTCATAGAAAGTTACATTTATTTGATATAGATATTAAAGATAATATTTATTTTAAAGAATCAGATACTTTAAGCTCTGGAGATGAAATCATTGTAATTG
Organism: Methanobrevibacter sp.; assembly: GCA_031284925.1. Lineage (GTDB taxonomy): Archaea > Methanobacteriota > Methanobacteria > Methanobacteriales > Methanobacteriaceae > Methanovirga. Next base: position 10,107 of record JAITXE010000001.1, on the reverse strand, counting down.
ATACTAAATTTGGAAAGTTTACAATAGCTATTTGCTTTGATATGAGATTTCCAGAACTTTCAAGAATAATGGCATTAAAAAGAGCAATTATATTAGTTTTTCCCAGAGCGTTTAATTTAACAACAGGACCAATATACTGGAAACTTTTATTAAGATCAAGAGCGTTAGATAATCAAGTTTTTACAATTGGAGTTTCCCCATCATTAAATAAAAAGCAAAATTATACGACTTACGGACATTCATTAATCTCTAATCCATTTGCTGAAGTTATAGCTGAAGTAGGTAGTTATGAAGAGTTAATAATAGCTGAAATTGATTTAAATGAAATAGTTATTGTAAGAGAAGAATTACCCCTTATTAAAAATAGAAGAACTGATTTATATCAATTAAAATTTTAATATATTTATTTAAAAAGTTTATATTTCATGAAAAAAATATTAATATTTAGAATAAGTAAAATGATAATTAATAAAATTTATAGATATTATTGAAAAGGTGTAAAAATTAGCTTTAAATATAATCAGCACAAACTTTTATCTTTCATATTCATTATTTTACCTGTATTTCTATTTTTTTTATCATTTTTAATAGGAAGATATCCAGTATCTCCTATTGATGTTATTTATACTTTAATTTCTAAGTTTAATCCAAGTTACACTGTTTCAGATTCTATTAGTTCTGTGGTTTTTAACATTCGTTTACCTAGAATAATTGGGGCGATGGTTGTTGGGGCTGCTCTTTCAGTTGTTGGGGCTACATTTCAAGCAATATTTAAAAATCCATTGGTTTCTCCAGATATTTTAGGGGTTTCTTCAGGAGCAGGCTTTGGTGCAGCTGTAGCTATTTTAGCTAATGCGGGTACTTATGTTGTTCAGACTTTAGCGTTTTTATTTGGATTAGTATCGGTTTTAATTACATATAGTGTTTCAAAAGTCTATAATTCTAAGGGTACTCTAATTTTAGTTCTATCTGGAATGGCGGTTTCTTCATTTTTTGGTTCATTAATTTCATCTACTAAATTTTTAGCAGATCCAAACAATAAATTGCCAGAGATAACCTTTTGGTTAATGGGAAGTCTATCATCGATTAATTCTCGTGTTTTAGTACCTGTTTTACTTGTTATAATTATGGGATCATTTGTATTGATTTTACTCAGATGGAGGTTAAATATTTTGGCTATGGGTGATGAAGAATCCCAAGCACTTGGTTTAAATATAGACAGGTTAAGATTAATTTTTATATTGATATCTACGCTTATTACAGCATCAGCAGTTTCTATTTCAGGTGTTATAGGTTGGATCGGATTAATTGTTCCTCATATGACAAGAATATTAACTGGACCTGATAATAATATATTATTACCTGCAAGTATAAGTTTTGGTGCATCTTTTCTTTTAATAATGGACAATATTGCAAGAACAACATTCTTAGTTGAAATCCCAATTGGTATTCTAACAGCTTTAATTGGAGCACCATTATTTTTATTATTACTTAGAAAAGGTTATAGTGATTGGAGATAATAAGTATTATGTTGGTTATTAAAAGTAAATTTAGATAAGTATATAATAGTTTTAGAGATATTTAAAGTTGTGAAAAAAATGAATTGTCTTGAAATGCATAATGGTAAAGGATTGTATAATAAAAAAATAATATTTGAAAATGTTAACTTCAAAATTTCTAAGGGTGAGATTTTTACTATTCTTGGACCAAATGGAATTGGTAAAACAACCTTACTTAAATCCATATTATCAATTAAGAGCTTAGATGGAGGTGAAGTTTTAATTGGTAGAAAAAATTTAAAAACATTATCCTATAAAGATATATCTAAAGCAATGGCTTATGTTCCTCAAGTTCATTCATTCACATTTCCATTTATTGTATTGGATGTTGTTTTAATGGGAAGATCACCACATATTAACATGATAGATACTCCTCAAGAGAAAGATATTAAAATAGCTGAAAATGCCTTAAAAAAAATGGGAATTTATCATTTAAGAGATAAAAAATATAGTTATTTATCTGGTGGTGAGGTTCAACTGGTTTTTTTAGCAAGGGCTCTGGCTCAAGAATCAAGTATTCTTGTTTTAGATGAACCAACTTCACATTTAGATTATGGAAATCAGATACGATTTTTAAAAACAATTAATGAGTTATCAGAGAATGATTTATCCATCATAATGACTTCTCATTATCCTGATCATTGCTTCATATCATCAGATAAAGTAGCTATTATGCAAAATAAAACGTTAATTGATGTGGGAACTTCTGATGAAGTTGTAAACTCTAAAAACCTAAAAATAGCATATGATTTAGATATTGATATCCTTGAATTAGAGAATAAACATAAAATTTGTTATTGTGAGGGAGCTTAAATTTTAAGTGATAAAATGAATGAAAATATTGAAATTATTGCTGGTGGAATATGTGCTGTTTCTGATGTAAAAGCTAATGGAGTTCGCAGTGGTAAATATGGGCTTACTATTATTTCTTTTCCTAAAAGTAATGTGGCAGGAGTTTTTACCACAAATAAAATTGTGGCTGCACCAGTTATTCATACTAAAGAAATTATTAAAAACAATAAGATTTCAGCCATTGTTGCTAATAGTGGTAATGCAAATTGTTTTACAGGTAATAATGGTTTAAATGATTGCCAAGAAATGATTAAATCTACATCTTTTGGGTTAAATATTACTGAAGATGAAATAGCCATTGCTTCAACTGGTGTAATTGGTAGAAAAATGCCAATGGATATTATAAATGAATTAATTAAAGAGAACATTCCTAAATTAGAAAATTCAAATGAAGCTTCAATTAACAGTGCTAAAGCTATCATGACTACTGATACATTTTATAAAGAGTTTGCAGTTGAAATTAAATTAAATAATGGGGAAAAAGTTAAAATAGGGGCAATATGCAAAGGTGTGGGTATGATAGCCCCAAATATGGCAACATTGTTATGTTTTATAGCGACCGATGCTAAAATTGAAGATGAACAAGCTTTAAAAAACTCTCTTAAAATAGCGGTTAATAAAAGTCTTAACATGTTAGTAGTTGATGGTGATGAAAGTACAAATGATGAAGTTCTTTTAATAGCTACAGGAAAAGTCAATGTTTTAAATGATAATGTAATAGATTCTAACTTTCAAGAAGGATTAAACTTTTTAGCTGTTAGCTTAGCTAAGATGATGGCAACCGATGGGGAAGGAGCAACAAAATTCTTAGAGGTTACAGTTACAGGAGCTAGCACAGAAGAAGATGCAAAATTAGTTTCAAAATCTGTTATATCATCTTCACTTGTTAAAACAGCTGTTTTTGGTGAAGATCCTAATTGGGGTAGAATTGTCTGTGCCATGGGATATTCTGGTGCTGATTTTAATCCAGATAATGTTTCAATATCTATCTCTGCTGGTGAGACGGGAGTTTATTTAGTAAAAAATAGTGAAATTTTAGGCTTTCAAGGAACTGAAAATCTTTTAAAAGCTGAGGAGATAATGAAAAACGATGAAATTAAGATTTATATAGATTTACATCTTGGAAATGAAAAAGCTACTGCATTTGGCTGTGATTTAAGCTATGATTATGTAAAAATCAATGCAGAATATACAAGCTAATTAACTATTTAAAAGTTGAGATTCATGTTAACTAATAATCAATCATACTCTAAAAGAGATGTTTTAAAGTTTTTATCGATGCTTAAAGTTGATACACGATTTATTTCCCTTTATGATTTTAAAATTTATATAAATAATCTAAGATTTTCTAAATTCTCTAGAAAAAAAGAGGAAACCTTTACCAATAAATTTCCAAATATTGAGATTTTCAGATCTTCAGTTTTTCAAAAAATAGCTATTAAATCTTCAAAGTCTTTATCACACTCAATTAAGGTTAAAGATAATATCTTAATTTTTAATAAGAATAAAAAAGATATTTTATCAAATATTATAATGGAATCTTATTTAAGAAAATACGGGATAACACTCATAGAATCTGATTTAAACTCTTATGATGAATTTCTTAAATTAAAAGACAAATATGAAATCCTTAAATTTTTAAAAGATAATAATATCAATGGTGTGGTTTCATCTTTAACTTTAGATAAAGAAGTTAAACATATTCTATCAAATATTTTATCTGGAGAAAGATTAAAATCCTATCCTCAAAATATTAATTTTAAGAATGAATCCTTTAAAATAAAGATACTATACCCTTTTATTAAAGGAGTTGATTATAAAAGCATAGATACAGTTTGTGAAATCCTAAAAATAAATGGAGAAGAAGATAAAGATAATCAAAACAGTACAGACCAAGATAAACTTTCATTAGAGTTTATAAACTTTCTAGATGAGCTTATTCCTCATTATAAAGAAAATATCATGAAATCTGCTGAATTTTTAAAAAAATAGTTTATAACTAACTAGTTTAAATGTAAATAATGTTTAAAAAATATGTGCTGTAAAAGTGTTCAATTTCAAAAATCATGTTTATCTTTTAAAAACATTATTTCATACTCCTTTTTTAATTGATTCTATTGTTTTATTGGATTTATTGTTCCTGAAAATATAGTTTTCCTTAAAACCACATCCCCCCCATTTGAGTAGATTGTACCACCACCATTTGTTGAATTATTATCAATAATCATATGATCATCACCAATATCCACACCATATGAACATATTACACCACTATCCTCTTTTGATATATTATTTACTGAAGTTAAAATTACTATCAAGATATAAATCACCTTTACAGTAGATTGCAACACCATTTTTATTTGCATGTCCATTTTTAAGCTTATGTTTTTAATTGTTAACTTAGTATTTTTTGGACTTGAAATATTCTTACCTTATCTCAAGCATCAACCTTAAAACCTTTACCATCAATAACAATATTTTTATTAATAATAATCCCATCAGTAAACTGTTCATGTTCGCTTTCAAGTACTATAATGTCATCACTTAAAGTAATATTATTTAATTTTTTAATTGCTTCATCTAAATCTTTAAAACTTCCTTTAATACATGAATATATTCTTCATTCATGAAAAATCATACATATAAATAATATTATAAAATGAGAAAATTCATACTTAATTTAGTCATCTGATTAATTAACCTATAAAATATTTCTATTTCACTACTAATTACAAATATTAGATTATTTATAAAAAAATTAATATGATTATAAAACTCTCAAAGGAATACTACTAACCATACTGCCAGAAATAGATGGATTATTATTACTTATTATGGGTACAGGGTTTCTTAAACCAAATATTTCTAAGATGATAAATGAATTATATGATGCGAAGGATAATGTTCATGACCCCAATATTTTCAATGTACTATATCGAGATTAGTTATGTGCCCCACATTTTTTGATGGGTAGGGTTAAAATATGATTTTTATTATCAGCAATTGGAATGTTAGGATTAATATGTTTAGCAAATAAAAAAACAATTTAGTTTAAAATCAAATTCAATTGTTAAACTCCAAAAAAAGAACTGACCCCACCACTTATAAAAATAGCTATTCTATTTATTAGTATTTTTAATAGTTTCTTTAATGAATTTACTCAATATATTTAATATGAAGAATTTAATTTCTTTAATCACAGTTTATATTGATAACACCAATTTATATATTTATCCTATTATATCTTCTAAAAAAAATCACAAAGGAACGTACGAAGTTTTATTATTAGCCTAGCTTTTAGTAATGAAGATTTAGATTGTGAATTTAAAGAATCATTATTAGAATAATTTAATTAAAAGACTATTTTCCAAGTTCTAATCTATTTAAGAAATGACATAACTACAAATATTAGTGATAATGAATTAAATATAAATAAAGAGGATTATAATAACCAGAACAAATAATTGAATTATTTGAGAACATTATGAAAGATAATAATGGGATTTCAGTTTTAAAATCTCCATTATCTAGTTTACCCGTAGATGTAATTGTTTTTTTAGATTAGGTTTAGGAATTTTCAGTTTGGAAAACCCCACCTAAATTTAGGGTGCCGTATTTTTCAGAATTGACAAATAAATCTTTATTATCAAATTCTAAATGTTTAACCTATTTCTGCTTAAATAGGGTTTGGTGAGTTAATATCCAAAAGGAATAGATAAGAAAGATAATGTTAGTGATGTTATGGGATCTTTTAATGCTAATTTATCCATTGAAAATAATAAATCTTTTAAATGCATTGTTTAAAAATTAAAGTCAATGAATGTATAAAACTATGTGGGTTGTCTTTAATTGATAGTCATCAATAATGTTTCTTAAGGATAATTGTTCTACGTCATTAATTATATGATCATCTAATCTGAAAATTTATTAATTTTAAGTTATAATAATTATATTTATTTAATAGTAATTACTTATATTAAATTTATATTAATTATTAATTGTACATGTTAAATAAAGCAATAAATTAAAATGAGGACAATATGAAGTTTGCTCATATAGCTGATAATCATTTGGGATATAGCCAATATGGATTGTATCCTAGGGAAGAGGATGTTTTTGAGGCTTTTAAGGAAAATATTGATAAGATAATCGAAGAAAGAGTCGATTTTGTAATCCATAGTGGGGATTTATTTGAGATGGCAAAGCCATCACCTCATGTACTTTTAGTTTTTCAAGAGGCATTATTAAAGCTTAAAAATGCAAATATAGATGTTTTTGCTATTGCTGGAAACCATGACATTGTAATGAGAAGAAATACGATTAGTCCACAGTATTTATCAAAAAATTTAGGTTTAAAACTTATTGATTCTAAAAACCCTTATTATATTTATAAGGATATTTTTATTGGGGGAATTACTTACCACTCAAAACCATATAAAGATGATTTAATCAATAGCTTAAAAAACTTATCTAAGCAGGCAGAAAATTATGAAAGAAGAATTCTGCTTTTACATCAAGGAATTGATAAATTTTTACCATGGCAATATGAGTTAGAATTAGATGAGATTCCAAAGAACTTTAATTATTATGCTTGTGGTCATGTTCATAATAGAATAATGGCCGATTTTGGTGATGGGAAATTAGCATATCCTGGTTCAACTGAAATCTTAAAAAAAAATGAAGTTATAGATTATAAAAAGAATGGAAAAGGTTTCTACTTAGTTGATATCTCTGGAAATATTCCTGAAATTGAAGCAATAGATGTTAAGCCAAAAAGAGAATTCATAGTTAAAATTATTCAATATCCTAATTTAGATAATGATATTTCAAATTTAAAAAGAGAAATTAAAGACTTGGATAAACCCCCCATTTTAAACCTTCTAATAGAGGGTGGAAACTTTAGTAAAAGCGATGTTTTAGAGGTTTTAAATAATGAACTTAGTGATTTAACTCTCACTGTAAAAACAGATTTTGATATAGTCTCTTTAAGAAAAAACAATATTGGAACTGAACTATCACATTTAAGTGCAAATGATCTTTTAAAAAAATATTTATCAGAATTTGCTAATGAAGATATTGATAATCTTGCAATGAATCTTTTAGATAAACTATCTAAGGATAAAATAGGTGATGGTAAAAGAATTGCGGCTAAGTTTTACAAACAGTATTTTGAAAGGGATATATAATTAAAATTTAAAAACTGATTAATATGATTATTAATAAAATCCAATTAAAAAACTTCAAATCTTATGCAGATACAGAGATTGATTTTCAAAGAGGAACTAACATTATTGTTGGTGAAAATGGTGCTGGAAAATCAAGTATTTTAGAATCTATTAGTTTTGTTCTTTTTAAAAAACATGCTGGAGTTTTAAATGATTTAATTAAAATGGATAAAAATAAGGATTTAAATAAAAAAATGTCTGTTACTCTTGAATTTCAATCTGATGGTGTTAATTATAAAGTTGAAAGAGAGAGAACTAAAACATCTTCAAATGCAACACTTTATATTGAGGATGATGGAGATAAAGATTTTATAACAATAGTTTCTGGTGATACTGAAGTTACTAAAGAGATTCAATCCATATTAAATATGGATGCTGACCTTTTCCTAAATGCAACATATATAATACAGGGGGAAATAGCTGATTTAGCTGGAAAAGTTCCATCAGAAAAGAAAAAACTCATATCTAAACTTTTAGGCATTGATTCTCTAGAGAAAGCTTGGAAAAATAGTTTAGCTATTTTAAATAAGTATAATGAAAAAAAGATAAAGATTAAAACTTTAGTCGAATCAAATTCAAATTCTGATAAAGAGTTAAAAGATAAAAAAATAAAATACCATCAATTAATTTCAGAAGAGTATTCATTAAAAAATGAGTTAAAAGAATTAAAAAAGCTCATTGAAGATAAAACCAATGCAAACAAGAGAATGGAAAAGGCAAAATCAGAGCATGAAAAATTAATTTCAAAACAATACATTGAAAATAGTAGGATAGAACAATTAAAAATTGATAGAGAAACATCTAAAAAACAATTAACAGATATTACAAATGCTGAAAAAGAAATGGAAAGACTTAAAACTGAAGTAAATAAACTCCCAATATATGAAGACTTTTTAAACTCATATAACAAGATTAAACATTTAAAAGAAGAACAAGAAAACTTTGAAAAAAAATTAATGGATATTAATAAATATAATAAAATTTTAAAAACCGAAGAATCAATATATCAAGAATATAAATCTCTAAAAAAAGAAATAGAATACTTAAATGAAAGAAAAAATGAAATAGATAAAAAATTACAAGCAATAGCTAAGGACTCTGAAACTAAAGAGGAACTTGAAAAGGAAATAAATAAAGATAAGCAAGAGATAGATGATTTCACTAGATTAGTACATGAAAAATTATCAATTGAAGCAGATGATTTTCCATCCCTGAATAAGAGCTTAGAGGAGAGTAAAACAAAGATTAAGAATAAAATCAAAGTATTTGAAGATAAATCATCAACAAACAATCAAAAAATCTCAACTTTAACTGAAAAAATTAGGGTTGCAAAAGAAGACCTTAATCAACTTAAAAAGCTTGCTGATAAATGTCCATTATGCAAGTCTGAAATTTCACTTGAGAAGAGAAATCATTTAAATAATTCATACAATGATACTGTAACTGAAAATTCACAAATGATTGAAGATATTAAAAATGATAATAAAAAAACAAAATCTGAACTTGAGCTTTTATCAAATAAATTAAATGAAGTTGATGAAATTATTAAACAATCCAAGTACCATGAAACTAAAGCTGAAAACTTAATTAAGAATAATGAAAAAAAATCCAAACTTGAAAAAGGAATTATCAGTGAAAAAGATGATAAACTTGAGTTTGGAAAAGTTTCCGTGAAATTAAATAGTAAAAAAGAAAGATTAAAAAGTATAGAAGAACCTAATCAAAAATATATGGAGGCAAAAAGTGTACTTAATGCATTAGAGAAACCCTTTGTTATTACAAATGAATTAGCTAAGGTTATTAAAACTCTTGATGCGGAAATTAAAAACATAAAAAAGGTTAGGGATAAAGATATATTTTTAGCTTCTAACGATGATGATGAAGAATTAAAAAATAAAATTAAACATTTAAAAAAAATGAACAATGAATATCAACGATTAGGAGGAATCGTAATAGCTAAAGATGATGTTATATCTCAAATTAACTCAAAAAATAAACTTATAGATGAAACATCCAATAAAATTAAAACCATAAGCGATGAGCTTGAAAGTTCTAAGTTTGATGAAACAAAATATCAACAAATTCATTATATTTTAGATTCAAAAAACAAAAAATTAATATATGACAGTAGTAATCTTGGTAAAATTAAAGGCGAAATTAATCAAATTGAAATTGATGTTAAAAATCTAGAAGAGAAACTTAAAGATTATGAGAAAAATAAAGAAAAACTTAAAAATTTAGATGATTATTTAAGACTTCTTAAAGATATTAGAGATTTATACAACAAAGATAGTATTCAAAAAGATTTAAGAGCCCGATCAAAACCCCTCATTGAGAAATATACAGCAGAATTCTTTAAAGATTTTAATTTTAACTATTCTGACTTAGAACTTGATGATGATTATAATATTAGTGTTTTTGGAAACGATGGAGAAACTAAATTAGACATGGTTAGTGGTGGTGAAAGAATA
>JAITXE010000078.1 GCA_031284925.1 Methanobrevibacter sp. | reverse complement strand
TTTTATTACAGGATGTTTTTCATTCCAATTCCACTTATCATAGATATGTAATCCTTTAAAAAGTTCTTCATATCCTTTAAAAAGAGATTCAATGGTACTAATTAGTAATGATTTTCCAAATCTTCGAGGTCTTGAGAGAAAATAAATTTTCCCTGTTTCTATCATGTTTAACTTAAACATGATAGAGATATACTGTGTTTCATCAACATAAATATAATTATCTTCTCTTATTTCTTTAAATGATCGAAATTTCCCTACGGGTAATTTTTTTAACATTATGCAATCTCCATATATAAATATTTCATATATATGTTTACTTAAACTATAAATAACTTTCTAAATCAAATATATAGTTTAAAAGATAAATTCATATTATATTTGTTTATATGTGTGAGGAACAATTGTCTCCACCATATTTTTTTGATTTAATACTAATTATTCATTAATTTTATCATGAAAGAAGTTATTATACTTAATTTAAACTTACTGAGTTTATCAAATTTTAATAATCGTTAATATTTGATAATAATGCTCTTTTTTTATTTTCGTTGCTTTCATGACTTTTATAGTTTTTATTGTAATTATTTTTATATTTTGTTATTTATATTGATATTGTCATTGAAACTTTGAATTACTATTTTATCATGCTTTTTAGAATAGTTTATTTTTGGTTCTTTGTCAATTTTTATTAGTATGCACTGTAAAAAGAGCAGGGGGTTCTGGTTTTAGAAAATCATTAAAGGATTATATTAAGAATCATAACTATGTGGCAGTGGTAAATTTTTTTAACTTAAAATCAAAATTTATATTCTTAAAAACCATGCTAAATTTACAGTGCATATTTATTAAGGTGAATTTTTTCTCTCCTAGAGATATTTTCTTTTATAAAATGGATTATAATCGGAATATTTCTATTAAACCTAATTGTGATAATAATGATTAAAATAACTGTTAATATTATTTTTTTTAATAGAAATTAAGTGAAATGTTAGAAAATTAAGTATGGACATATAAATGAAAAAATTTAGTTCATCAATGAATAGAAATGCTGAGCTTAATTGGAAAGAATGTATGTTCAGAGGTATGTGGAAATGCAGCATTAAATTCAGAGGATATAGATGACGAGAGTACTACTCTGAATGATTGTCTTAGGACTTAAAGCAGAGCTTAGTAAAAATGAATTATTTGATTATGTCCATCTTTTGGATTTACCTGTAACTGTTAAAATAACTGATTATGGATTTATGGTAAGTGGAAAAGAAGAAGAAGTTTTAAAGATTGTTAAAGAACTAAGGAAATTAGATCCTCATAATATTTTCTCAAGAGAACGAGGTTTTCCAATAGGAGATCCAAGAAGATGTAGAGAGCATAGATTCGGATCTCAACTTTTCTCAAGAGAGAAAACTTCATCAATAGAAGATTCTGTAAGCCATATATTCGGACCAAGAGAAGGTTTCCATCAGGTGGAGAGTGAATATAAATTATTAGTGCATGTTTCAGATGCCTTAAGAAATCAGGGAAAAGTTTATCTTAAAAAAGAGGAAGGAATGTTGATGAACTTGAAAAAATATTTAAAAGTGCTTAAATTTTAAAACATTATATTTGAAATTCGCTCATAATTACTTATCATTGCATATGTTTAATAGAAATCAAAAGTTTTTAAATCATGGATACAAGAAATAAAACTTTCCTATTTAAAGCAATTACTGATGTGGACGGAAATCTTCAAAACCTAAGATTTTAATAATCCAATTTTACTTCAGTTAAACTATTTTTTTATTTATTTTAACATTAAGGCTATGATATCATCTAATTAGTTTAAGCTAACCTTTTTTTCTTATTTCTGAATTATATTTCTTTGATTGTTATCTATTTCATGACTATAATTAACTGTTGCTTTAATAAATGAAACAAATAATGGATGAGCATTACTTGGTCGTGATTTAAACTCTGGATGGAATTGGCATCCTAAAAACCATGGATGATCTTTAATCTCAATAATTTCAACTAAAAATTCATCAAGTGAAAATCCAGATAGTATTAATCCATCTTTAATTAATTGTTCTTTAAATTCATTATTAACTTCAAATCTGTGTCTATGTCTCTCCTTAATTAAGCTCTGTTTATAAATATCATGTGCTAAAGTGTTTTTAACAAGTTTACAATCATAAGAACCTAAACGCATAGAACCCCCCATTTTTTTAACTTTTTTCTGTTCTTCCATCATGTCTATAACAGGATATTTTAGATTATCATCAAACTCACTACTATTTGCATCTTTCATACCATTTCTTCTTGCAAATTGAATAACCATTGAATGTAATCCTAGACAAATTCCAAAAATAGGGACATTATTTTCTATTGCATAATCAACTGCTTCAAGCTTCCCTCCCAATCCTCTCTCACCAAAACCACCAGGAATAAGAATACCATCTAATTCATCCAAAATCTTCTTATCAATTGAATTAACATCGGAGTTAATAAATTTTACTTCAACTTTAACCTTATTTTCTCCTGCAGCATGTAGAAGTGCCTCTTTAATACTTATATAAGCATCCTCAAGTTTAGTGTATTTACCTATAACTCCAACTTTAACTATGGGGTCCTCTTTTTTAAGAGATTCCACCATATTTCTCCAATTATCTAATCTAGAAGAATCCTCATCAAGATTTAATTTAAGTTTAGTCCTCACATAAGATCCAACATTTTCTTTATCCATTAAAAGTGGAACTTCATAAATTGATGAAACATCGTATGTGTTAATAACCGCATCAAATGGAACATCACAAAAATGAGCTATTTTAGCCTTTATATTTTCATCAATCTTTTTTTCACTTCTGCAAACAATCATATCAGGATTTATACCCGTACTTCTAAGTTCCTTAGTACTATGTTGTGTTGGTTTTGTTTTAAATTCCCCTGCTGCTTTAAGATAAGGAACATATGTCACATGAACAAAAAATACCTTATCATGCCCTTCTTCATTTCTAAGCTGTCTTAAAGCTTCTAAAAAAGGTTGGCTCTCAATATCCCCAACTGTACCACCAAGTTCAACGAGAACAATATCATAATTTCCAGATATTTTCCTAATCATCCTTTTAACTTCATCTGTTATGTGAGGAATTATCTGAACACAATCGCCTAAAAAATCTCCATTTCTTTCTTTTTCTATAACTGACTTATACACCTTACCAGTTGTAATGTTAGATATTCCTGGAAGTTCAACATCTAAAAACCGTTCATAATGCCCTAAATCAAGGTCAGTTTCCATACCATCATAAGTAACAAATACTTCCCCATGCTGATAAGGATTTAAAGTACCAGAATCCCAATTTAAATAGGGATCAATTTTAACAGCACCTACCTTTAAATCATAATCCCTTAAAATTCGGCCAATAGAAGCTGAAGTAATTCCTTTCCCAATAGAACTTACAACACCCCCAGTAATTATAATATACTTTGTCATGAAACTTATACTCCTATTTTAAAATAGCACCCATTTAATAGCATGCTATTTTAAAATTTTTAATTACTATGATTTTGGAACTGTAAACTACATATTTTTCATTTTGGAAAAAGATCATCTAAAAAAATTAAGTAGATAAGATATGAGCTAATGTTTTTATGGATAAAGTGATTTGTTACTTGAAATTTGAAAAACCAGATGAATTTTTACAGCATCAACATAAATATAAGAATATCCTTAATATTGTTATATACATTATTTAATATATAGAAAAATAGATATAATAAATTAAAAACAATTAATATAAAATAAAAAATATTATTAATAAATATGATAACAAGTAAATAATATTAAATAAGTAATTATATTGATTATAAGATATATAAATAAATTTTGACTTTAAATTTTATAAACTTAAATATCTTATTTTAATATTTTTTTTATTATTAATTATTTCATAACTTAATTAAAAACCAGGTGATAAAATGGAAATTCCTCAAAAAATACAAGATGAAATAACTCAATTTCAAAAATTACAACAACAAGCACAAGCTGTTACTGCTCAAAAGCAAAATCTAGAAATTCAAATTCAAGAAAACGAAAATGCAATTGCTCAACTTAAAAAAACAGATGCAGATGCTACAGTTTATAAAACAGCTGGAAGTTTACTAATAGAAGTTAAATTAGATGAGATAAGCACAGAAGTAGAAGAAAAAATAGAAACTCTTAAACTCACAGAAAAAAGATTTTCCAGTCAGGAAAAAAAACTTCTAGAAAAACTTCAAGAGAAACAAAGCTATATTCAAGAATCCATGACTGCTGCAGGCATTCAATAATTACTAACTATTTTTATAATTCTCTTTTTTTAGCACATGTGGATTTCCAATTCCATTCATCTATAAAAACATTATTTCACATAACTTATTTTTTTAGGATAGATTATTTAGAAATTTTTTAAGATGGAAATCAGATGTCATATTATGGTGTTAAGCTTTTTCAAATGTCTTTATATTTTACTTTCATTTGCTCTTTAATGTTTTTTACTTATAACTAATTTTACATGTTCCATTGTTCAAAGAACATGCATAACTAAACATTAGGAGATGTAATTATTAAAGTTTTAATAAATCCCCTAACTAAAAAAAGATTAAATCCCTTAATTGACTTCTTCTTTAAGAAAATATTTTGAGAAGAAGGTGTGAAAATTAGTATCATATCTAATATAAGCCATATTTGAAGATTTTCCAGAACTTAATATTTGGTCTCGATGATTTTCCTTGTTTTTCTTAATTCATATATTAATTTTGATACATATGAGAAAAAAGGTTTGATTTTGGATGTTGAACTTGAAATGGATAAATTGTTTCATCAATATAGAATCACAGATACAAGCTCAATCAGATTTTGGCATGAGATTATTTTTTTTTATCTATGCTGAATGTTTCCGAAAGACTTAAATAAAGGAGAAGATTATAATTCATTAAAAAAAAAATTATAAAACATTGTGATACTCGGATATGAACTTAAGAATAAACCAG
>JAITXE010000084.1 GCA_031284925.1 Methanobrevibacter sp. | reverse complement strand
AAAGAACTTTTTTTCCTTGTTCTTGAATTGTTAATATATTATCTAACTTTTCAGTTGGTAAGACTTCAGCTATCACTTTATCTATTCCTATTTCATCACCCACTCTTTTTGCTGATTTTGGCATTGTAAACTTCATCTGTGATTTTCATTTTAGAAATTTATAAAATCATCTAAAAAACTAATTAGTAAGTTACCATGAATACAAAGAAGATTTTAATAATCCTTTTAATATGATTAATTGGTAACTGGATTCACATTGAGTTCAGTAAGTGCTGGTACACCAGATGATAGTAAAACTTTAATTGTTCATTTTTATAATAATGGAAATAATGATATTAAAGTTCAACCTCAAACTCAGGATAATAGAAATCTACCTGATGGAACTTTTATCTAACATGGAACATCAGCTGATGTTCTTGCTTATAGAATAACTAATATTAATAGATTGTTACTAAGGCAAAAGGAATGTGTGATGTTAATTTTTTTCATAATTATTTAAAAATTATTGGGAAAATCATGATTACTTAATAAACCATGATGTTGATATTACTGTTGATATTTATTCTCGTAAGGACATTTGGATGTATTTGCATTGGGGTAGATTCATGAGCGAAATTTTTTCAGCTTAAAATCAAAATTTAGATTCTTGAAAACCATACTAAATTTACAGTGTCCTATTTATTCTCTAAAACTGCTTTTTTAACCTGATAAATACCATGGTCATAGTTCCAAATCTTTTCAGTTTCTATGATTTTTAGCTTCTTTTTAAAAATAGGCCCATCAATAACTAAAGTTTCTGCTTCTCCACCTTCAAAACAAAGATTTATATCGCATACATTATTCTTAATAGCTATTAATTCATCAATAAGATTATGAGTAATTTCTCTTCCTAGCCATGATTTATCAAGTCCTTCTGCAAAAACTCCTGTAATTATTACCTTAAAGCCTAAATTAATAATATTTCTCATGTATTCTTCAGGATTTACATGCCATAATGGGGCGATGGATTTTAAACCAATTTTTTCACATAAATTATCAATTCTTGTTTTTTGATAAGTTGAAAAAAGAGCCCCACTATAAATAGTTTCTACTCCTTGATTTTTAAGTCTTATTAATCCTTTTTTTAAATCTTTTAATTCCTCTTCTTTTTCTCCACCTGTCGTACATTTCATGATTGAAATATCCACTGATTTAGCTATTAAGTCTGTTAAATCTATATTAGGGACATGAAACATGTATGATTCATTATTTAATGACTTCATTGAAAATAAACATTTAACATTATCTTTCTTTAAAATTGAAGAATATAAAGCCATAGTACTATCTTTACCACCTGAGAATAATATTGCAGAGTTCATTTTATCAAAAAAATTAAGTTAACCAATAAATTCTATTTTTTTTTAAATTTTCTAAAAAACCTTGAAATACTATCAAAAAATACACTAATTAAAGCAACTAAAAAACCTAGTAATCCACAGATTAATATCATTTGTTCCTTACTAACTAACAAACTTTTAACGAGATTAATAGAATCTTGATTTTTACCTGTAATTGACTCAATACTAATTTGTTTTTCATTTAACATATTAATATCGTCATTGATATCAAATGCATTAATATTAGCATTAAAATATATAATATATTCTTTAGTTTTAACTCCACCAGTATAATCTAACCATTTTGCAATAATGTTTATTTCATTTGAATCCACTTCTTTTTTAGTTTGAATGTTTATTACTCCAGAACTATTAACACCATAATAACTATAGTTTTTATTAGATAAATATTTTTCAATTAATTTCTTTCTTTCTTGAGAAAATTTTGAGGTCATTAATTTAAATTCCGAGCTTTCTAAAGATTTAAATCCTTTCATATTTTTTATCGTGTTAATTGAATCATTAATCTTATTGCTAGAATTTATATTACTTGAATTTACAGACACATTTAAAAATTCATGATTTGAATCGATCATTGAATGAACATCTCCAACTAAATATGGTAAATCTTGATATATTGGAGATATAAAAAAACCCCCACCAACAATCCCAACTATAAATCCCACAATACAAACTACAATAATATTTTTTTTACCAATTATAGGTATTAAGAGTCCAGTAGAAAAAACAAATACTAACATCAAAATAAAAATAATGAGGTAGACAATCGATACTATTGAATTCATTTATGATCACATATTTCTCAGTTTTTCTTAAATGCTTAAATAAAAAAACAAAAAAATTATAAATTTTTATTTACATTGTTTAATTACTAATTTTGGTTCTATAATATTAATTATATTATTAATTTATATAAATGTTAAGGTTGATATACTTTATTAAAAAATTATAAATTTTTATTTACATTGTTTAATCACTAATATTCGTCTGTGAGTTTATGGATAAACTTAGATATTCGTCTGGAAATATTAAAAATTCAAATGTGCATAAAATTGGGCTAATAGCTCTTGGTTCTCACTTAGAAAATCATGGGCCTGCAATTCCAATTGATACTGATGCCAAAATAGCTTCATATATAGCATTAAATGCATCATTACAAAGTGGAGCTAAATTTTTAGGTGTTATTTATCCTGCTTATGAAATGGATGAAATAGATCATGGAATACATAATAGCTTAAATGAATTAATTGATAATATCATTGAAACTCTAAAATCAGGAAAGAAATTTTTAATGCTTGATAAAGTAATTATTGTAAATGCTCATGGAGGGAATTTACCAATTTGTCAATACTTGGATAGAATTGAAGATGGAACTGATCTTATTATTCAATTAAATAATAAAATTATTGAAGTAGAAGGTCCTCATGGAGGTTCTGGTGAGATTTCAATGGCTAAAGTTTTAGGGATATTGGATGAAAATGAAGTTAAAAATCAAACCAATTTAAAAATTTATGGTGAAGTGGGATTATCTAAATTTACTGATGCAAGAGCAAAAGATCCTAATATTGAAAGAGGGGCAAAGATAATTGAAGAAGAAGGAGTTTATGTTGATTTAGATTATGGCAAACAATTATTCAATTTAGCTATTAATTCTGTTCTTTTAGATATTGAAAAGCTCTTAGATTTTTAATTTTTAAATTAATTTGGATTTTTTATTAAATAAAAGTTTATTATTTCATTAAATAAGGTTTATTTATCTTTAAAAATTAAAATGTTTTATTTAAAATAAAAAGAAATAATTTATTAATATTTTTTTATTTTGCAATAATTTTTAATGGTTTTTGTTAATGTTGGTGTTGTGGGTATAGGTTGTGCCTTATGTTTTTGGCGTTGATTGGAGTTATGATGTTTAATGCATTTTTACTATGATGGTTATTTTTATTCTGCATAGGGTTATATTATTATTTCATGTTTATTATGTAATATATGTTAGTGAATATGTTATTTTATTAACGTTTGTGTTACTTGTATTATAAATGCGATTTAGATGTATGAAGTGAGAACTTAATATTTTGTATTAGGTTTGATGTTGGTTTTGGTAGATGTGGTGATATTTAGTTTTTATGTTTTTTAAAAAATTAAGGTTTTTTTTTATTGATGTA
>JAITXE010000083.1 GCA_031284925.1 Methanobrevibacter sp. | reverse complement strand
AAAGAACTTTTTTTCCTTGTTCTTGAATTGTTAATATATTATCTAACTTTTCAGTTGGTAAGACTTCAGCTATCACTTTATCTATTCCTATTTCATCACCCACTCTTTTTGCTGATTTTTCATTATCCCCTGTTAAGATTAATGTTTCTATTCCCATTGATTTTAGCCATTGAATTGTTTTTTTAGAGTTTTCCTTGATTTTATCATTTAAAGTTAGAATTCCTATTACTTCATCTTCAATAGCTATTAATATTGTTGTTTTTCCTTGATTTATAAATTCTTGATATTTTTCTTCAAATTCTAATTTAATTCCTTTCATCAATGATTTATTCCCAACTAAAGCCTTTTCATTGTTAATGGTAGCTTTTAAACCTAATCCTGGAATATTTGTAAATGATTCTGGAGTTAGTAATTCTATTTTTTCTTCTTCTGCTTTTTTTAAGATGGATTTAGCTATTGGGTGTGTGGAATTTCTCTCAAGTGATCCTGCAATTTTTAATATTTCATTTTTCTTCTCTTCAGGGTAAATATCTTCAATTGAAGGTGTTCCCATAGTTATTGTTCTTGTTTTATCAAAAATAGCTATATCTAAGTCTTTAAAATTCTCTAAAACATCCCCATTTTTAACTAAAATTCCATATTGAGACATTTTCCCAATTCCCACTGTTATAGCAGTTGGTGTAGCTAATCCTAATGCACATGGACATGCCACAACTAATACTGATATTAATATCGTGGTTGAAAAAAGTAAATCCTTAGATCCAATAAAGTACCATATTAAAAAAGATGAAATAGCTATTAATATTATTGTTGGAATAAAATATTTCACAACTTTATCTGCTAAGTTTGCAGATGGTGGTTTTAAAGTTTGTGCTTTTTCAGTTAAATCTATAATTTGAGATAAAACAGTACCTTTTCCAATTTTAGTAGCTTTTATATACAAGGTTCCATCTTGATTAATTGTTGCTCCAAAGACTTCATCACCATCACCTTTAAATTTTGATATCACTTCACCCGTAATCATTGATTCATCAACATAACTCTCTCCAGATACTACAATTGAATCTGTAGGAATTTTCTCTCCTGGTTTAACTATTAATAAATCCCCAATTTCAATGTCTTCTATTAAAACTTCTTTTTCAGTGTAATTTTCGCTTTTTCCAGTCTTTAATAATAAATTAGCTGTTTTCACTTCAAGAGCTATGAGTTTTTTAATAGCTATTGTTGTTTTCTTCTTTGCTTTTGTCTCTAGATATCTTCCAAGTAGTAAGAATGAAGATAACATAATAGCAGTTTCATAAAACATGAATTCTGAGTTAAGTATTATATTAAAGGTTCCAAACACGCTTGATATGAATGCTACAAGTACTCCCATTGAGTACATAACATTCATATCTAATATTTTATGAGTGAGTGATTTATAGGCTGACTTTAAAATAGGATATGATACATAAATAAAAGGGATAATAGCTATTATTAAGGATAAAAGAGAAACTGAAATGAATATATGAATATGTGTATACATTAAAATCATAAGTACAGCAGAAGATATAAATCCCACAATTATTCTATTTCTTTTATCTTTTAAATCTCTTTTTAAGGTTTCATCATCATTAACATTATCATCATTGCCTAAAAATTCAAACCCTAAACTTTCAATCGTGTTTTTTAAATCTTTAATAGATACAAGTGATTTTACATATCTAAGATCCGCCTTTCCAGTACTTAAATTTACTCTTACTTGATAAACCCCATTTAAATTTTTCAATGCCTTTTCAATATTACTAACACAAACTGCACAATGGATTCCACCTATTTTAATCCTAATTTCGTCTTGTTTAACTTCAAAACCAATACTTTCAATACTTTGCTTGATTGTTTTAAAATCTATTTTCTCTGGAATGTAACTAATTTTTGCTTTATTTGATCTTAAATTCACAGCTACATTATTAATTCCTTCAAGTTTCTTTAAAGTGTTTTCTATATTTAAAACACAATTAGCACAACCCATCCCATTTATACGAATTTGAATCAATTTATTTGACATATTACTAAACCCATTAGTTTTTGAAACTACCTAAAAAAATAATTCAATTTTTTAAAAATCCATTGTTAATATGATATACTAAAACTTTTAGCCTTTTTTTTTAAAAATTTAATTTCATCATTAACTAATCTTTAAATGTCTTTTTTTATTAAATTATATATGAGGTAAAATAAAGGTGAATAAATAATTTTAATCACTCCCCTTTTGATATAAAATATTAAAACCTTATATTAAACCCAATTTTAAAAAAATCAGGTGATAAATTGAAAAATATATTTTTATTTATTATATTTTCATACTAATAAGTTTAATGTCAAATTTAAATGGGACAACAATATTCATTGATAATGAACATGGAATAGCCTCCATAATTAATAAATCAGTTAATAGGGATATTATACATTTAGATTCTGGAATTTATAGTAATGAAAACTGTCTAAATTTAAAAATAAATAAAAAAATAGCTATTGAATGAGAAAATAGTATTATAAATGCGAATAAAAAAAATAGAGTATTTATAATAAATAAATTGAAAATAGGCGATTAGAAGCCAAAAAGGAGGATTAGAATATGAATGGCAATCAATATTACATTAAAGCAACAGTTGAGTTATTAGCAGCTGTATTTATTATAATAAGCACAGGACTATTTATTTTTAGTTTATGGTCTTTAATTGGAGCTACAAA
>JAITXE010000045.1 GCA_031284925.1 Methanobrevibacter sp. | reverse complement strand
TATTGGAGTTCCACCTTTACTTTTAACTACAGAAATAGCATCTTTTAAGGTACGACCACTTGTAGCAAGGTCATCTACAATTACTACTTTTTTACCTTTAACGGATGCAAAATTTTTACTTAATGTTCCTCTTCTACCTTCTTTACTCTTATTTTCTTCTTTTATTGGGTGAAATACAGCTAAGGATGTTTTAACATCATAATTTTCATATAAATAATTGCTTATTATTGTTGCAAATGGAATACCACTAATAGCTATTCCTAAGACAACTTCACTTTCTTCATAATCTGGAATCATTTCAGCTAATGCACTTGAAGTATATCTTAACCTTGTTGAATCTCCACCCATATTATTCCAACTAATTGCAAAGTCTAGTGGAGCATCTTTAATCTTATCTTCACCTATTTTCTGAAGAGATAACCATAAAGCAGTATCTAGTGAAACATTCAGTTCATCAGCCATTTCTCCAGTTGTAAAACCAGAATTTTTTAGTTCTTGAGCTTTTTTAATAAGTTCCTGACTCATTTTATCACCTTTTTAATTTTAATTTAAGATTTTTTATATTTATATAATATATGTTCTAGTTTATTATATTAATTATAAAATATATATTTAATATAAATTATATTTTTAATTAAAATTTTATAATTCTAGAATAATTAAAATTAATAGGTATTAATAGCTAAAACAAATTAAAAATATAAAGTTAAATATAGTAGTGGAGTTAATATTTATGAGTATCAAGGATGTTCTTAAAAAAGTTCGAGAAGATGTTTGGGAGATTCCAAGCAGTTATAAAAAGGAGATGAGAGTTCCTGGAAGAATTTATCTTGAAGAGGGAGCATTATCAACTCTTGAGGAGGAAGCTCTTAATCAAGTGGTTAATGTTGCATGCTTACCTGGAATTGCAAAATATTCAATAGGGATGCCAGATATTCATTTTGGGTATGGATTTAGTATTGGGGGTGTTGCAGCATTCAGTAATCGAACAGGTATTATTAGTCCTGGTGGTGTAGGCTTTGATATAAACTGTGGGGTACGAATGATTAAGACTAATTTGGATGAAAATGATATTAAACCAAAAATTAAAGAAATTATAGGGGGAATATTTCATAATGTTCCCTCTGGAGTTGGAAGTAAAGGTAAAATTAAATTAAGCCAAAACGATATAAATGATGTTCTTGATTTAGGACTTATGTGGGCTGTTGAAAATGGATATGCTTGGGATGATGATCTTGAATTTATAGAAGAAAATGGGGTCATGGATGAGGCTGACTCTTTAAAAGTAAGCGATAAAGCAAAAAAAAGAGGAATTCCTCAATTAGGATCTTTAGGTTCTGGAAATCATTTTATTGAAATACAAAAAGTAGATGAGCTTTATAATGAAGAGGTTGCTCGTAAATTTGATCTAGAAAAAGGAAATATAGTTATAATGATTCATACAGGATCAAGAGGATGTGGGCATCAAGTATGCTCAGATCACCTTAAATTAATGGATAAAGCATATAAAAAATATAAAATCAATATTCCTGATAGGCAGTTAGCATCTGCTCCTTATGATTCTTATGAAGCACAGGACTATTTTAAGGCAATGTCTGCTGCAGCTAATTATGCTTGGGTGAATCGACAAATAATCCTGCATTGGATTAGGGAAACATTTGAATCTACTTTTAAAAAAAGTGCAGAAGATATGGATATGGGCATTGTATACGATGTAGCACATAACATTGTTAAAAAAGAAACTCATAAGGTTAAGGGGAGAAACACTGAATTATTAGTCCATAGAAAAGGGGCTACAAGAGCATTTGGTCCAGGAAGAAAAGAAGTTCCTTTAAAATATAGGAGTGTAGGACAACCAGTTTTAATCCCTGGAACCATGGGAACTTCTTCATATGTTCTTCATGGGACGGACGCCGCTATGGAAGAAACTTTTGGTTCAACAGCACATGGAGCTGGAAGAATTCTAAGTCGTAGTAAAGCTAAAAAACAATTTGATTATGAAACAATTGAAAAAAGTTTAAATCAAAAAGGAATAATCTTAAAAGCAAATTCAAAACCCATTGTTGTTGAAGAGTCACCACAATCATATAAGAATATTGATGATGTTGTTAAAACTGTTGATAAAACAGGAATAGCTAAAATCGTAGCTAAACTTACTCCTTTAGCTGTTACTAAGGGGTAATATTTTATTTTATAAATTTTAATGTGATGATTTATTATGAGTTTAAATAAAGAAAAAAAAAGAATTGGAATTATTGGAGGTAGTGGAATATATGAAATTACTAAAAATGAAACAAATATAGATACAAAAACAGTTCTAACTCCTTATGGAGATTCTGTGGATGTTTCACTGTTTAAAATAGATGATAAAGACATTGCATTTATACCTCGCCATAAAGTTGGACATAAAGTCCCACCACATAAAATAAATTATCGAGCTAATATCTATGCACTTAAACAATTAGGTGTTAATCAAATAATAGCTACAAATGCTGTAGGATCAATAAAAATGGATATTTCTCCTGGTTCATTAGTTTTACCTGATGATTTTATTGATTTATCATATAAAAGAGAGAGAACATTTTATGATGATGAAGTTATTCACACAGACTTTACTCAACCATACTGTAATCGCTTAAGAGAGATAATAAGTAAACAAGGAAACTTAATAAACTCAGGGGTCTATGTTTGCATTGAAGGTCCTCGCTTTGAAACTCCATCTGAGATTAAAATGTTTCAAAAAATAGGTGGAGATCTTGTAGGAATGACGGGTCTTCCAGAAGTAGTTCTTGCAAGAGAAAGAGGAATATGTTACAGTTCAATCTGTATAGTTTCAAACTATGCAACATCTTTATCTGAAAACGAATTAACCATAGATGAAGTTTATGAGATTATGGAACTTAAAAAAACAGAAATAATTGAAATAATTTTTAAATCCATTGAAAATATGCCAATAGACTATGATTGTAGCTGTTTACATTCTATTAAATAATAATTATAAAATAATGGAATTTAAGTATAAAACAATTATTCTATTTATTAAATAAAATTAAAGATTTTGAAGTGATTAAATGTGTAAAAATGATTTATTATTAGTTGGACATACAATATCAGATTATATAATTAATGTTGAAAATTTTCCTGGTCCAAATCAATCAAATGTTATTAATAATCTGGAAATATTGGATGGTGGTTCTGCAGCAAATGTTGCGGTTGTAGCAAGAAATTTAGGTTTGAAAACTTCCCTTATCTCAGCTGTAGGTCATGATTTTAAAAATTCAAAATATGGGAAAAAATTAAAAGATTTAAGAATAGATATTGATGATATGATTGTTTCTAAGGATGAAAAAACACCAATTGCCTTTGTTTTAACAGATTCTAATCAAGATCAAATGACTTATATTTATTGGGGTGCGTCATCAGCATTTTCCAAGTCATCACTTTCACAAGCTGCTATTAAAAATGCAAAAGTTGTTCATTTTGGTACTGGAGATCCAGACTTTACCCTTCGTGGATGTGAAATAGCTAAATCTTTAGGTAAAATAGTTTCATCTGACCCAGGACAAGATTTACATCTTTATACAGATGTGCAACTTAAAAAGATGATTGAAAGAATTAATATATTATTTGGTAACCACTATGAAATAGATAAAATTTTAGATAGACTAAGTTTAAGTATAGACGATTTAAAATCGATTGGTCCAGATATTATAGTTAAAACCTGTGGTAAATTAGGTAGTATAATATATGCTGAGGAAAAGATTAATATAGATCCAATTTATAGGGATGCAGTTGACCCTACAGGAGCAGGTGATTCATATCGTGCAGGATTTTTTAAATATTACCTTGAAAATAAACCCCTTGAAGAATGTGGGAACTTTGCATCAGCTGTTTCATCATTTATAGTTGAAAGTGTAGGTTGTCAAACTAATATTCCAACTACAGAAGAAGTATTAACTCGCATAAATGAGATTAATGAATAAAATATTTTATAGATTATTTAATTAAATAATGAATTAAAAATTATTAGATTAAAGAAGTATTAATTTAGAAATAAAAATTATTTTAATTAATTAATAATGGAAATGATAATATGTTAGTTGGCTTAATTTCAGACACACATGTTGGTGATAAAGTAGAAAAACTACCTGCAAACCTAAGTGGCTACTTTAAAGATGTTGAACTTATTTTACATGCTGGAGATTTAACTTCCTTGGATGTTATTACAGAATTAGAGAAAATAGCACCCACCGTTGCTGTTCAAGGAAACATGGATAGATTTTATGGGGTTGATTTACCAGAAAGTCATGTTGAAACGATTGATGGAATTAAAATAGGAGTTAAACATGGGGAAGTTTTCCAGAAAGGAGATACTCAACAGTTAGAATACATTGCCCGAGAACTTGGAGCAGATATTTTAGTTAGTGGACATACTCATCAAGCATTAATAGAACAAGCAAATGATATTCTCCTTGTAAATCCAGGTAGCCCAACTAAACCTCTTTTAACAGACCCAACTGTTATGTTAATGAAAATTGAAGATGGAGAAGTTGATGTTGAAATTATTAAAATTGGTCCTCCAACATGCAGTGTATTAAACTTTAAAAAAGAGAAATATTAAACTTTAAAATCATTAAATTAATAATAAAATTAAACTAATAATAAAATTAGATTAATAAATAAAATAATTAATTAATAATAAATAATCAACTAATAATAAATAAGCAATAAAAACTTGTTTTTAAATGAATAAATATTTAATGAAAACTTTTAATCGATACTATGGGAAATACTTGGCAAAATTCTAAGAAAAAAGATTACTATTATAAAAAGGCTAAATATGCAAATTACTATTCACGAGCATCTTACAAGTTATTACAACTTAATAAGAAGTATAACATAATTAAAAATGGTAATAGTATTGTTGATTTAGGTGCAAGTCCTGGTGGATGGTCACAAGTAGCTTTAGAGAAAGTAGGGTTGGAAGGAACAGTTGTTGGAGTAGATTTAAATAAAATTAAACCAATCCATGAAGAAAACTTCTTTTTTATACAGGGAGACTTTAGAAGTTCTGAAATTAGAGAAGAAATGGACAGTATCTTGAATGAAAAAGCTGATGTTGTTATCTCAGATGCATCCCCATCTTTAACTGGAGTAAAAAACATTGACAAACTAAAATCCTTGGATTTATTTGAATCAGTTCTTGAAATATCTGATTCAATCTTGAAAAATAAAGGAAATTTATTAATTAAATTTTTTCAAGGTGACGAATTTAATAAAATATTAAAAGAAATTAAAAAGAAATTTAGGCTGGTTAAAACCACTAAACCAAATTCATCCCGTAAAAAAAGTTCAGAAATGTATTTATTAGGTTTAGGATTTAAAAATTAGTGTTAATTGTTTATTTACAAATTTTAAATTGAAATATTTAAAAATTATTATTTTTTTAAAATAAATATAAAAAGTATATATAATATGTTGAACTATTATAATTAGAAATATATTATAACATATATTCAATTATAAAATAATAAATGAAAGTGAAAACCTAAATCTTATTTTAACCTATTAATTATATATAAAATTAAATAGATAATACTATTTTATCATTTATTTAAAGTATGATTTTATAAAATAAATAAAATAACTAATCAATAAACTATAAGGAAGGTAAAGAATGGCAATATTTCAAGGAAAATCTACAAGAAGCCCATCTGGTGCAAGAAATAGGACATATCGTGGAAAAAAGAAGTTTGAGTTAGGAAGAGATCCCACTGAAACAAGAATAGGGGAAAAAAAGCTAAGAAAGATAAGAACTCGTGGCGGAAACGAAAAACTAAGATTAGCTTTAGGTAATGAGATTAATTTAATCAATCCAGCAGATAATAAGGCAAAAAAATTAGAAATACTAAATGTCATTGAAAATCAGGCTAATCCTAACTATGTTAGACGTAATATTATTACAAAAGGGGCGATTGTTGAAACCGAACTTGGAAAAGCAAGAGTTACTTCAAGACCTGGACAAGATGGAGTTATTAACGGTGTTTTACTAACTGAATAATCAATTTTTAAATTATTCTTTAAATCAATACTTTTTTATTTATCTATTTTTAAACATTTTTATATTTCTTAATTTTTATTTTTAGGTGTAAAATATATATTTTATTTAATTTTTAAGAGGAACAACCATATAAAGTAATAAAATTTTTATAAAAATTATTTTTTTAAACAATAATTAGACAACAAATTCACCCCATTTTCTAAATAAATTTATTTTTAAATTTTTAATTTTAGAGATAAAAAATAATCTGAAATTAAAAATTAAAAAGAACATGAGATTAATTCATAATAGCTATTTTAAACAATTATAAAATATACCCCTAATAGGAGAAATATATTGAACCCAATGCAACCATTATATCAGCTTTATGAATGGTACATTTTAAGACAAATGAATCCAGAAAACATGCCTAACCATATAGCCATAATTATGGATGGTAATAGAAGATTTTCAAAAATACAAAATAGTCTTAATGTTATGAAAGGTCATGAAATAGGCGTAGATACCTTAGAAAAAGTTTTAGATTGGAGTATTGGTTTAGGAATTAAGATTGTAACAGCTTATGCTTTTTCTACTGAAAACTTTAATAGACCTAAGAATGAAGTTGAAGGATTAATGCATTTATTTAATAAAAACTTTAAAAGAATAGTTTCACATGAAAAAATTCATAAAAATGAGGTTAAAGTTAAAGCGGTTGGAAGAATAGACCTTTTACCTGATGAAGTGAAAGAATCAATTAAAAAGGCAGAAGAATCAACAGCACAGTACAATAAAAGATTATTTAATTTAGCTATTGGATATGATGGTAGATTAGAAATAGTGGATGCTATAAAAAAAATTGCAAGAAACTGTAAAGATGGTAAAATAGATATTAATGATATTGATGAAGATACTGTAAGTAAAAACCTTTACACTGCAGGTTTAGATGATCCTAATTTAATCATACGAACAAGTGGTGAAGAACGACTAAGTGGATTTTTATTATGGCAATCATCATACTCAGAACTTTACTTCTGTGATAGTTTATGGCCAGAATTAAGAAGAGTAGATTTTTTAAGAGCAATCCGTTCATATCAACAAAGAGAAAGAAGATTTGGG
>JAITXE010000039.1 GCA_031284925.1 Methanobrevibacter sp. | reverse complement strand
GAAACAAGGGAATTATCCAAGGTAAACACTGCAAAATTAACTATTAATCAGATGAGACATAAATTCCACACAGAACTTAAACGTGGGATGATAGTTAAAATATCCAAAAATACGGACGGTATCCCATATAAATATTTTATAATAAATCAGTCTTATGACTATGAAATGGATGAATTAGAATGTGATTTAGTGGGTTATGAAAGCTTCATCTATGAAGTCTTCAGTTTCTTCCTAAATGATACTGGAAATTATCCATACTTACAATCTGATACAGTTAGACAACAACGAAACCCATTCCTAATCAATAACATAATTGAACGGATTAGAGAAACAGGTGTAGATATAGATATCAAAACAAATGGTTATTCCCCAGAAGATGCATTAGTGTTATTTGGAGTGAAGACATTTGAAGACATTGAAAAAACAGGGTTAGATAAAGGATTCTTTAGTAAATGGGAATATCAAGATGGAAAATTAATATATCATTTCTTTAAGAATTATCCAATTGATGCTCAGGATTGGGGCAAAATCGATATGCTTTTTGATACCAATTCAATAACCTATAAAGTGGATGAATCAAAAGCAGTATTTGCAATAACTCCAACCTGGGATATCAGTCAAGATGAAGAACATAAAAACTATACCTATGATACCATAATGGCATATTTCCAAGCAGCTTATAATGTGGGACAAACAGCCAATGATAAATACTACATTAACAATGATGACCATCAATTACACTGGATGATATCAAACAGGTACTGCCCATTCTATAAACCAATTAATACATTACAAGTAATTAATACAGACTATGGATATCTTGATGGGTTTGAGAATCCTAATTATTCATTTAACATGTATAATATCAATGGAAAATACTATAACCGAGACAGTACAAACACAACCAGTATAACAGCATTACAACAAGATGGAACAAGTGATTATGGACCAATATATGAGACAAGACCCAGTGAGGTATATTTCAGTATGGTTGATCATTTAATATCATCCTTTAAGAATTCAGTCTCAGTAGAAATTCATAATGTTCCTAACCCAGAAGATTTTAAATTGGGAGATAAGATAAGTTTCAAGGATAACTTTCTAAATGCAACTTACTCACTACGAGTTTGTAAAACAATCAAGGATTTACATAATACTTCAAAATCAGAACTACAATGTGATGTTATTGTATCAGGTGGTTTTCAAAAATGATATATGATTCTTATGATGATGAGGAAAAAAATCGTGAGTTCTTTGAATTATTATTATTTTTTTTATTAAAAACATACAATGAAAATACTGCACTTTTTATATCTGAAATTTATTTTAAAATTTTAATGGATGCAATTAATAATAATAATTATAAAAATTTAGAAAATATTCAGAAGTTAATTAAGTCTAATCCTGATAAAGCAGTATTAGAGATTAAAAAAATAGGGGAAACAATATCCAATGAATATCTCAATGATTCAACACTAAACATATATCGTGCATGGCTTTTAGAAGTAATGGAAAAAATTAAATTTAATTATATTGATGATAAAGAAAATTATTTAAATAATCGGCTACAGGATATAATAAGTTCTATAATGAGTTATTCTTACTTACAGGATGCAATTGCTCAAGGATATACTCATAAGAAGTGGCTCACTATGGAGGATTCAAGAGTTAGACCCGCACACCGTCAGATCGATCGTAGTGTAATACCTATCTCAGAGCCTTTTGTTAACTCATCAGGAAGCATACAATACCCACATGACGCAGAAGCAAGCATGGATAATACTGTTAATTGTAGGTGTACCTTACAGTTCATTAAATCTGATTAGAGAGGGAAAATTAATTTATAACTTTTATTTTTTAAAATTTTAATTAAAATTAATTAAAAATATTCTAATATCTAAAAAAGTTTATTTTTGGGAGGCATTTTCCTGCCCCTATTCCCCAAATAAGTAATTTAAAATACTCCTTTTTTAAAATAAACTTAACCATAAAAATAATTTTTAACATTTTTTACCTATAAGTATATATATGATGAAGAATATATTATATTTTATTATATGTGCCACATATAAAATTATGAAGAAAATATTTTTATTCTTCATGACCAATAAGTATATATATAAAGAAATTCATATAATCTTTTAGGTTAAGTGTCACCTATAAAAAAGTCCACAGTGGTTTCTCATAATTCTTGTGCCACTTAAAATTCACAGTTGAGAATCAAATACAAGAGCTAAAAATATGAAAAGTAGAAAATTAAAAAAATTAAATAAAAAAAATAGTAAAATTGTAGAAGAAAGAATTAATGAGCAATTCTCTAATGGGGAATTCACATTTGATTTAGTTGAAGGTAATTTAGTTATCTTCAAAGGACATAAGCAATATATCTTAGAAAGGGATTTAGCTAAAAGTCTTGGACTTCCACAGACTTACCACCTAAATAACCATTATAATAGCGTACCCCAAAAAGTAAAAGAAAGAATATTTAAAGAAAGAATAACTCTTTCATCCGATGATAATCAAAAAGTAAGACAACTTTTAGATTTAGGGAAAAGTTCACGCCCATTTAAAATGGTGAAATTAAGTACTGCCCTACGATTAGTTGGTACAAGTAGAAGTAAATATGCTGATATAGCAATGGATGTATTAGAACACTATGCAGAAATTGGATTAGCATTTGTTGATGCAGCAAGTAATGAAAAAGATCAATATAGGCTCAATAGTATCGATAATTGTTTATCTTTAATTGAGTTTGAAAAAACTAAAAATTCTTTTGTAGAGACTGAGATGAAAAAATGGCAGCAATCAGATAACCCAATGGTCCAAATTATGGCTATAGTTGGGAAAGCTTCATTTTCAGTGTCCCATAGACGAGCTACAAATTTAACTATTAAAGAAGCTGAATTTATGAAATCTAATTTATTAAATCAGCTTGTTAGCGGGGGAATGTAAATATGGTAAAAGAACCGACTAAAGAAGAATTTCTTGCATTGCTTGCTAAATCTAAAAAAGCCTCTTCTGAAAGAAAGCCATTACATGCTACAAAAAGAGAAACAGAACTAATTAGTATGGTAGCGAAACATGAAGCTAAGAAATGTTTCGATGAAATAAATAAAATATTTTAAATATTTCTTTTAATTTTTATTTTTTAAAATAAAATTATTGGTTTTCTTTT
>JAITXE010000092.1 GCA_031284925.1 Methanobrevibacter sp. | reverse complement strand
AAAAATGAAACAGAAAAGAAAGCATTAGATGTTCAACAACAAGCATTAAAAAGACTTGCAAATACAATGTACGGAATTTATGGATTTTCAAGATTTCGATGGTATTCTTTTGAATGTGCCGAATCTATTACTTCATGGGGAAGAGATTATATTCAAAACACAATAAAACAAGCAGAAAAATACGGATTTAAAACAATTTATGCAGATACAGATGGATTCTATGCAAAATATGTTGGGCAAACATAAATAGTTTCGTTAATTTCAAAAATTTTCTTAATTGAAACCAATTTAGTTTTTATCACCATATTCCTCTTTAACATATTCTTTCCTTTTTAATAGGTATTTAAAAGTATTTTAAGAAGTATATTTTCAATGTAAAAGTTGTTAATGTTAACCATAAGGTAATTAGATGTTAATAACTTAAATAATAAAAAAAACTGGACTTGGTTGTATATGAATGTTAATAGTGTTAGTAATAAAGAAATAGAAGCAATGTATAATAAGTATGTTAGAGATAAAGAGTATGAAGTGGTTTATTTTAGTTGCCTTATAGATAAATATGATGATATGGGGAATAAAATAATGGTAATTTAAGGTATGTTAAATTACAAAATATTTATATTTTTTCACTGAACATATGATTAATATGTTTAAAAATTAATTAATTGAGTTGATTAATGGGTTGGATGTATCCTTTTTCTTCTAAGTATCTGATTTTATTGTTTATGGTTTGTCTGTTAGTTAAGTCATGATTCATTATAATTCCAATAATGTCATTTTTAGATACTTCTTTAGCATTACTATACATGTTAACAAAATCGTTAGTATTAATTGATCTTTGGTTAATGGTTTATTAACTAATGTATTAGGTAGGTTGTCTTGGTATCTCTTATTTTCCTTGCTTATATTACTAATGTTAATTTAATCTTATTTTAATAAATAAATACTTAATTCATCTTTAAATCATGAGGGATGTCATGTTTAAGCCCATAAAAAAGAATAATCCACCCATTATTAAAACATGCACTTATTAATTAAGTTTAAATTAAACAGATAAGTCTTAATGAACTTTAATTTTAAGAATAAAACCGAAACATTTAAATACTACCAAGTATAATTGATAATCGTACAACTATTAATATCATGTTTAGAATTTGTGCTGATTGTTAATACCTTACTTTTTGTAATGGATGTTTAGCATGTGGAATTATTAAATATCAAGAAATTATGAAAAAATGTGTTTGGGAATTAAAAGTAAATTTAAATGAAAAATTATCTGAAATAAAAAGGGTACTATAAAATCAATACTTATCTTACATATACTTATTCAGTATATTTTCAATAAAAAACACAAAAAAATTAAAAAATTGGCAAAGAAACAAAAATAAACTATTCCAAAAAACACGACAAATTAGTAATTCAAAATTCCAATTCCCTATTATTATATAAACAACAAACTATAAAAATATTCACCAATAAAAACTATGAAAAAATAAACATGAAAAGTCATAAAAATACAGTAAAAAGTAAAAAGGGCATGATTATCAAATTGGGCGGGTATTAAAATTTAATAAAACTCAATAAATTTAAATTAATCATAAAAACTTATTTGTGATGAAATCAATGATTAATTAGCATTTAATCAAAAAAAGAGGGATGGATACAATTGTTCCTCCCATCTTATTGAAATACAACTTTAAACTATGGATAGAAGATGTTTAAATGGATGATATTAAAAAAAGAGAAATAATAATTTATGTTACTGTACTTATTGTTGCTTTTTCAGTTTCTCAACACTAAATGTGATTAAATCAGGGAGTATGGGATCTGTTATGTACAGGGGGGATATTGTTGTTTATAGTTCAGAGTGGTTTTCAAGAGGTCCGATTATCCATAGAGTTATTAATATTACGGAAGTAAATGGTAGTAAACTTTTCACTGATAAAAGGAGATCATAACCATGTTCATGATCCTTTACCAGTTAGACCAGAGCAAATTATTTCAAGAGTCCTGAATCCCCCCATTCATAATCCTTAAAATTGGTTATCTAACGCTATATATTCAAGAATTTATGCAGGACCTTATAGGAATATAAAATATAAAACTTTGAATAAAGATTTATTTATTTTAAAGAGATATTGTCCAGTGTTTAAATTCATTAACTAATTCTAACTTTTGATGTTTTAAAGAGTTAGTTACATTTTCTAAAATAAAATCAGAGGATTGTTTGATATGATCTTCATCTAATTCAATTAACTTTTTTATTAATATTTATCATAATAATCAATCCCATTTACATTCTAATTCAACAAAGCCTTTTTCATTACCTTTTTTTCATATCAATAGTAAAACGATTTTAAAAGACTATTTAAAAGAGATTCATCATCACAAATATTATTCATCATCATTTGAAAAACAAAAGCTGTGGCAATGATATTCTTTGAGGTTTTGTGGTGTATTATGAAAATCATTAATTAAATTTATCATTTTTACTATACTTAATTTTAGTATCATATTCCTATAATCATGTCCATCATTGGATATTTCTCTAAAGTTACATAGCTTCCATTGATCTATATTTTCATAATTTTAATTTCTTGATATTTTTTTAAAAATTTTAAAAAGTTCTCAAATATCATCTTTACTTCTTTTTGATTTTGGAAAACCATCAATGAATCTTTCTTTAAAAGTATTAATATTGTATGAATGCATGCCAAAAAATAATGCACCTGTTTTTTTATTTATTTTAAGTAATTTGTCATCCTTAACATATTTTATCATTATTTTCCACACTCAATTTTCTAAACTATCTTTCACCTATTTAAATACTTAATGATTGTTAAAATAAGAAAAATTTATTTTAAAAAAAACAGTATCAATGGTTATGATAGAATACTTGACATACTTAAATAAATTATATCATATATATAATTTTTATTTTTCCCTAATAAAATCAATTAAAAATTTAAATTATAAGCTAATTACTCACTTATAACTTAATTTTAATATCTAAAGCACTTGATCCTTTTTCATATACAAAAATTGGGTTTATATCAAGTTCAGATATTTCTGGGAAGTCTAAAGCTAATTTAGCTACTCGTTTA
>JAITXE010000049.1 GCA_031284925.1 Methanobrevibacter sp. | reverse complement strand
CCTTTTCTAACAGCTCCAATAGCTGCATCAACTGGACCAACTCCAACATCAGCCATTATAACATCTTCATTATTAATTTCAAGTTTAACAGATGCTGTTGGAGTAACCTTGTTACCTGAGACAATTGAAAGTTCTTTAAGATTAATTTTTTTGTTTGGTTCAATTTCAAGAACTTCATCGGCTATTGCTTGAAGGTCAACATCGGTGATTACTTTACCTAAATCTCCAAGATACTTAATTTTACTAAAAATCTCATCAAATTGTTCTTTATTAAAATTAAGATTTAAATCATTTAATCTTTGTTTTAATCCTTTACTACCAACATGTTTACCTATTATAAACTCCCTTGTTCTACCAAGAATTTCGGGTTTTATAGGTTCATAAGTTGATGTGTTTTTTATTACTCCATCTGCATGAATTCCAGATTCGTGAGCAAAAGCATTCTTACCAACAATAGGTTTATTATCTTGCAAATAAAGGCCTGTTAATCTTGTAACTAATTTTGATGTATTAAACAGTTGATTCATGACAATATCTGTTTTATAATCCGTGTAAAGTGACTGTAAAGAAACCACAACTTCTTCTAAAGAGGCATTTCCTGCCCTCTCCCCAATACCATTAATTGTAGAATGAAATTGACTTGCTCCTGCTCTTACACCAGCTATTGTATTTGCAACAGCTAAACCAAAATCATTATGGCAATGAACAGTTAACGGAACTCCTAAATTAGATAATTTACCATAAAAATCATATGCTTTCTCTGGAGTTAATATTCCAACTGTATCACAAGCACATATCCTATTAACACCAACATCTATTGCACTTTCAAAAACATTCTTTAAAAAGTTAATATCACTACGACTTCCATCTTCAGCTGAAAGCTCAACTATTAATCCATGATCAAGTGCATATTCAACAGATTCAATAGTTTGAACTAAAACTTCCTCCCTTGTTGTTTTTAGTTTTTCTTTAATGTGCAAATCTGAACTTGAAAATACAAGATGAAGACTATCAACATTGCAATCAATTGCAGCATCAATATCTCCCTTAATAATACGGGCAAATGAAGCAATTTCACTACTAAAACCTTCTTTACTAATCGTTTTAATAGCTTCTCTTTCACCCTCTGATGTAATTGCAGAACCCACCTCAATAACATTTACCCCAATTTCATCTAATTTAGTAGCTATTCGTAACTTATCCTTCGTAGTTAAAGATACTCCAGGTGTTTGTTCTCCATCTCTAAGTGTTGTATCAAGTATATTTATTTTCAATTAAATCTCAACTCCATATTCATACTTTTTAATATTAATAATCTGAATTTTTTAATTATTAATTATATATAAAATAAAATATATAATAATATTTTTATTATTATAATAATATTGGTGAATTTATGGTTAATATTGATGATGCTATTGTTGCAAGATTAGAATCTTTTGGAGAGAAGTTTGAAATTTTAGTTGATCCTGATTTAGCAGCTGATTTTAGAGATCCTGATAAGAGTGATGTGATTATTGAAGATGTTTTAGCTGTTGAAGAAATTTTTAAAGATGTTAAAAAAGGAGATACAGCATCTGAAGAGAGTATGAATAAGATTTTTCAAACCAAAGACAAACTTGAAGTAGCAAGTGAAATTCTTAAAAAAGGTCATGTTCAGCTTACAGCTCAACAAAAACGGAACTTACAAGAGGGGAAAAGATTATTTGTCATTAATAAAATAGCGAGAGAAGCTATTAATCCTCAAACAGGTTTTCCTCACCCAGCACAAAGAATTGAAAATGCAATGAATGAATGTAAAATTCATATTGATCCATTTAAATCTGTAGATGAACAAGTTAAACAAGTTTTAAAAGCTATCAGAGTGAAAATTCCAATCAGACTTGAAAATGTGAAAATGGCTGTTCATTTGCCAGGGGATTCTAGTGGAAGTGCATATTCGGCAATTGCTAAATTTGGAGAAATACTTAATGAAGAATGGCAAGATGATGGTTCATGGATAGCTATTGTTCAAATGGCAGGCGGACTTCAAGATAAATTCGCGGCACAAATGGGTAAAATTTCTGGAGGGAAATCTGAAACAAAATTAATTAAATAAACAATTATTTTTCTCTATTAACCAATTCTTCTTAAATAAATTACTACTTTTTTAATTCTTAATTTTTACTTAAAATTTTTTATTTTAAATTATATTCTAATAATTTTTTTATTAATAGTGCATACAAGATAATAATTTCAATTAATATACATCTTTAGTTTAATTTTTTGCAATATATAACCCTATACTAACTTTTCAACTGATTTAAATAATCTATTTAAAAGTGAAAAAGGGAGTTTTTAGTGGAAAACGGAGCGAATTATGATTTATTTTATTTATAATGTTCTGTTAGTGTAAAGCTTTTACATCATGGAAATTTCACTTGTAAATGTATGTTTTCCATTAAAAATTACTGACTTGTTCTTTAGAATCTAACTTAGTCATAATAACACCCAATCAATCTTTCTAAAAAATTGTACAATAATTCTAGAAAATACTATTTTTAATGAGAATATTAAGTGTTACATATACTAATAAGCAAGTAATAATGAAAGAAATCAAGAAAATGTTGCTAATTTATATAATTGGAACATTAAACCGTTAAATAAAGACAATTAATATTAAATGGTTTTATTAATAAGTTTCAAGATTCTAATGAAGTTTCAAAGAATAATCTTAAAAAAGGATTATAAGTAAAGTGGTTATACTAATTCCCAAACAACCAATAATAAAATAACATTACTTGAATCAAATTGTTTTAATAGATTCTATTAATCAAGATGTTTTTAAAGTTAATTGTGATGGAAAATAATAAGAGTTGTGATAATTGGAGTAAGGTTTTGATAAAATGATTGTATTTTATTAGTATTTTTTGATACTGTTCTAATACCGTTTTTATGCAATAATAACAATTATTACTATATCTATGGCATCAATTACTACTAATAATCCTCTTCCAATTGAATCTAATCCAGACATAGTACTTTTAAAGCAACAGAATGTTCAAAAGCCATGTTATTATTTTTTACTAAAAAGGTATTACTTTTAGAATATTTATATAATACTTTCCTTTTAAATAAAACTCATAAAAATAACTAAACCAACCTCTTTTGAAGGTTGATATATAGTATTATTTAAAAAAATAAAAAATTAAGATGATGCACTGAAACTTTGAGTATTATACTGATCATTGAAAACATCTTTAGCACCTATATCAACACCAATTAAATACTCAACAGGACATTTCAAGCCCAATTTAAACCATCAATAGATAAATAACTAGTGTTATCATTATCAAATCCATTCTTAAAAGAACCATACCCCCATTTCTTACTGTAGTCCAAGATATATTTCATTTTGCTGAATTATATGAGATAGGTAAATTTTGGTATGAATATCCAAATTATCATCTTTTAGTTCATTTTAACAGCATTTAAAGCAATATTAGCAGTTAACCATTTACCATTCCCAATTTTCTCAGGAAGATTAACTTTTAACCATGTATAAATGCTTAATTAAAAAATCTACATAATCATCATACAACAAACCATCATCGACAGTCATTCTACCATCTCTGATTTTAAAAGCAGTGATTTGAAGACCATTATAAGAAACAACATTCGCATTAAAAAAATCAGATTTATTAAAAGCATCAAGGAAATAATTACTATAACAACCTCTCATACCATTATTATCCATCCAATCGATTAATTAAAAGTCTCCTTTACATCTATACTTAAAAGATAAGTAAAAAATTTAGTAGTTCCGCCACCAATAGCACTTATAGCTAAAATACTTAAATAATTCTTAAAAGACATAATAAACCACCAAAAAATTAAAATATGAATTTATATCACTGTTAAAGAGTTTGTAGTAGTAGTAAACCAATTACATTTAGGTTCTAAATTAGCAGTGACTGAATAATTACCATTATCTTTAAGATACCAACTAAGTTTAGAAAACTCAAAGAAATTATAATACCAAGTATCAACAACGGCAGAATGATAATTAGTAGCACTATCAACAATTAACACAAGATATATTTAAAGTACTATTTTCAAACTCAAAATACGCATGATGGCTTTTATCAGGGTTAATGGCATAAATATTAACTTTACCAAAAAACATATTACCAAAACCAGAGCAATAAATAACGAACCAATATCTAATTTAGTACCATGAGGATAAACATTAAAATTATAATAATCAAGATTCAATAAAATACCAATGATCCACTGATACTTTCTCATTACCTACTTTATAAGCATGCCAAATATAGTCATGATAAACTAACTTATTATCTTTATCTGTCTTTGAAAAGAAACTACAACCATGAAATTGCATTATTAATATTATGTCCATCAACATGAAGATTATTAAACATTTCTCTAGTTTTTATAGAATCCTCCAACTTCAACAGAATTAACATCATAATTATAAGAATGGTCGACAATAGATCCTATATTACTTAAACCTAAAATAATAATTAATAAAAACCCATTTATAATGTAACCCACTACTATAAAAGAAAAGCTACAGAATAAAAACCAAATAATATACCATAACCAATATTATAAAAGAAAAAAACTTAATTCCTACTACCAATAACTATGAGAAGGAGGATCATGCTTAGTAGGAGACCATATATGAATATTAAAAACAGGTTTTCTCCATCCACTGAGGATCAATATCAACAAGCCATGATTTATAGTTTGGTTCAAAATAAAGTGTTTTGTCAGTTAAATTAATAATAAATCTTGAATCTGATGAATTATTAATAGTTAAATTAGAACTAATAGGGTTAGTGTCTGTTAAATTATAATCAGATGTGCTATTTCCAATATGTCCCTTTCAGCATAAAGACAAAACGATTAAAATTTAATGAAATTATCAAAAAAATTATAATCAATCTCATACATTTGGAAAACCTCATGATAATAACCTATAACTTAGTTTTCCAGCCTAAAATATCAGTCTAATGTCTATAAGCAAATCTAGTTGCTTTTTTAAATAATCTCTTATTTCTTCCGCTCGTCTTAAAAATCATAACATCACTTTTTCATATCCATTCTTTTTGGAGGGCATTTATAAATACACTCCAAAAAGAAAAAATAAAATAAATTGTTCGGGTGGTTCAGGTGCTGGAGCATCCTTAAGACTAAAAATATAATGATCACCATCTAGATAATCACTACCATCATTATAAAAAGTAACATCAATATATCCCGCTGTAGTAGAAAGATACCTATCAGTGTTAGGGGTATAAGTAAAACTAAATAAAACCAGACCTATAGAAAGCAGCATTAACTAATATATCTATAAGAACCATGCTAATCAATATTATCATTATTAATAAATATAGTATGTAGCATTAATATTATAAATATGGGTACTATTATTAGAATTAAAAGATACGGATTGAAGAAAGAATCAACATGACTACCAGATGCGTTAATTGTAGTATTTCATGTACCACCTGCAACAACAGTACAAGAACTAAGAATTAAACCTATAAAAATTAAAATAAATAAAAAAACTTATTTTTACCCAAATAAAAACCTACTTCACTCTAAATTAAAATGTCTTTTTTTCATGTTTTTTTCTGTTTCATTTTTCAAAATCATGAGTTTTGCAATTATTGCATCAAATAAAACAGATACTGTTAGTTCAAAGAGTGTTCCAAGAGGTAAATTATTATTTGAACAGCTTTTTCCTTCTATTTGTCTTTTTGAGTAATCGAATCCTTTATCTGACATTTTATCACCAGCAAATACAGTAATAGTCAAATCACAATTTGACCCAAGATAACTGTCAGGATTACTGGTGAAACAACAAGTTGTAGCATTTAGCTCATTACATTTATCTAAAATAACTGAATTACTAATTAATGAACCACTACCAGAAATGAAAATTACTAAATCCCCTTCTTTAACAGGGGGAGCAGTCACGGACCCTACAATAAAAACAGAATAATCTAAATGAAGCAATCTCATGGCGAATTGCTTACTAACAAGAGCAGATCTACCTTTTCCACGGAGATACAAACGGTCGGAGTTATCTAAAAGCTTAATGAAATCAATGATTTGATTTTTATCAACTTTAAAAATAGAATTATTGATTTCCTCTAAAATAGTATGAATAATATCATGTAACATTAATAACTAACCTCCAAATATTAAAATTAAAAAGTAATAGGGGAAGAGGAATTTAAAGATACATTATTAACATGTATCCCATTACTTTTCCTATACTCCAATTCATCATTCAAATTATCAACGACTTCATCTTTCTTAATATCGCAGACTAACTCAGCTACTGTACATAACATACCAACAGTATCACGTATAATACCAAAAGCTGAATTACCAACATCAAGTTTATTAGCACCAATACTTTTAATATTTGATACACAATCCTTAACCCTATTGATAACAATAACACCTCTTGCACCAGCTTTACCAACCTGAACTTCATTATCAGATGATATTATCTTAGCAACACAATTAGCTAAAGGAGTAAACACCCTCAAGTATAAATCAGTAACTAATGAAACCAAAGCAATAATGTTCATTTATACCTTCAAACAAAGTATTAATTACTAATAAAGTCCTTACTAATACATTCACTATTCTTTTCAATATCAGCCATGCATTTATTAAGATCATCATCACTAACATTCTCATAACTAGTATTAGATAAACTACTAAGATGATTTTTTAATAAATAATCAGATAAATTAAAATTATCATCTAATAAAACGTTATCCCCAAGTGGAATTACTACAGTATTATTAGTTTGATTAGTAATATTATCAATAATAATAGTTTTATTATTCTGATTAATTTGGTTAGTATCATTAGTTTTAATAGTACTATCACTCATATTATTAAGATAAACAACCTTTGTTAAATCATGATGCTTCATATCAGGTGAAAAACACCATATAATTAATCCAAAAGCCTGAATAAAATGATGAGCATTAATACAACACTTAAATATAGCATAAATGCACCAAGGAATAATAACAAAAAACCATGCAACCATCTGCAGTGTGAACCAAATACCATAACCTATTACTATAAAGGGAAATGCAATACTATATAATCCATAATCTATACCATAAACCCAGATTATAAAAGAAATAAGCTATTTTTGCCACCAATGCTTATGAGAAGGTGGATTATACCTAGCTGGATCCCATTTAGGAACATTGAAAACAGGTTTTTTCATCCACGGACCATCCATATCATCAGCACCTAAACCACAAGACGGTTCAAAATAAGGAGTCATAGCAGTTAAATTAATTGCAAATCTAGAATCAATTGAATTATTAATCGTTGAATTAGCATCTGTAGAATTATTAACAGATGAGCTATTCCCAAATGTATTATTTTCTTCAGCCTAAAGGCAACAACCACTAAAATTTAATGATAGCACCAGTACAATAATAAAAAGTCCTAAACATTTGGAAAACCGCATGATAAAACCTTATCACTTAGCCTTCCAGCCTAAAACTACAACATCTTTCCTGTCATGATATCTGCTTGCTTTCTTAAACAATCTTTTCAATCTAATCATATAAAACAAACCTCCAAAAAATAAATATAATACATGTTTTCTATAGACAACCTGCTGCCTAAATAATAATTTAGTATCTATCAACAATTTTTATATAATACTTTATATAGTTTACTATTATATAAATTGTAAGTATATATTTAGTCTTGTAATAACCATGCTATTAACATGATTGATATTAGTACCTTGATATTACTAATGTTAAACAATTTGTTAATCCTTTTCCTATATTTATCCATGAGCCCTATCATAAATACCATTACTCCTATTATCTACTAAATTATAATGTTCATTCGCCTTGTTGAACTTCTATTAGTGAATTGTTTATTTCCTTTCATTTTTTTCTGTTTTAGTTCATTATGATTGCTTTTTTATTTATTTTGTTTAGTACTGTTTTTTTATCTTTAATAACATTTTTTTAGTCATTGATTTAATATTTTAACAATCTCTTTTTATTAATCAATTGTTTTGATTTTATTAGACTATTTTTTAAGTTTAAATTATGATAAGTTTATTTTTTTCTTTTTTGTCAAACTTTTCTTAGTTAATTATATATAAATATTATTATGAATATAATAATATATATTATAATAATTTTATATATTTAATCCAATGCATGTAATCTTTATTTGAATATAACTACTTTAAATTATAATAATAAAATTAATTTACTTAAAATAATACATTAGTTTTGATTGCATTTATTTTGTGTTATATATTTACTGTTTATATAAGGCTGTGGGAGTAAAATAGATGATTAAT
>JAITXE010000002.1 GCA_031284925.1 Methanobrevibacter sp. | reverse complement strand
ATTTTAGTAAATAATTATATATTAAGTTGATTAAATTTTTAATTATGTTAAATAGATTTAGACCTTTTTTAAAAAATATATTAGAACCAATTGCAAAGAATTCTAATATAAATCCTAATTTAATAAGTCTGCTTTCATTTTTAATAGCTATTTTATCAGCAGTATTCATTGGGTATTATAATAACCTGGAATTAGGATCTTTATTTATATTACTTAGTGGATTTTTTGATGTTTTAGATGGGGCAATTGCAAGATACCATAATAAAACATCAAAATTTGGAGCTATTTTAGACTCAAGCTTGGATAGGTTTTCAGATGCTATCATAATTATGGGATTTATACATGGTTTGTATATTGATTGGTTTTTAGGGATTTTAGCTATTCATTCAGGATTTATGGTTAGTTATGTTAGAGCAAGTTCACAGTCTCAAGGAATCAGTAATGATGTTGGAGTAGCTGAAAGAGCAGTTCGTTTAATTATTTTAATAATATCATTAGTTGTGGGTCTATTCTTAAATGTAGATTATATACAATTTATAATCATGTTTTTAGTAGTTATATCTTACTTTACAGTTATCCAAAGATTATTTCACTCATACAAACATGAAAAATAAATTAAGAGAGTGTGGGATAATGGAGTCTAATCAAAGAATATTAATTGATATTGATAAGCTTGAAGAAAGTTTTAAAGAAATTAAAGATATTCAATTTTCAGAGGATGAAAAAAAAGTAATTGAAAGAGCAAAGAATTATGGAGATGATTGTAAATATTATCTTGAAAAAGGAGATGAAGTAACTTCTTTTGGGTGTATAACTTATAGTCATGGCTTAATAGATGCTTTAAAAATGGTTTATAATCTTATTTAATTAAAATCATGAAAAAATAAATCTCCGTTAAGTATTTATATATTTTTTAAATAAAACAATTGTTGGTGGAGGTTCAGCTCCAACTCCTGCAATAATTACAAAAGCTGCTTTAATGACTTATCAAAAGCAAAAAAGAATTGTCCAAGTTTAAAACAAGAAAATGAAGAGATTAGTCAAAAGTATAAAAAGGAAGAAAACTACGGATTTGCAAGAGCATCATGTATCCTATCACAAAATTATACTAAAACTCGTATTGAAGAAACTATTGAGTTTTCAAAGATGCTTAAATACAAAAATATTGGTTTATATGTGGTGCATAATGCACTATTTACTAAATATTCAGAAGCACCTGTTACAACTTTAGCAGTTAAAGATCGTGTGTTAGCAGATAATCCATTAAGGGCTTGTTATATGGCAGATACTTTTTATAAAAGAGATTATTTCATGGGAAAAAGTAATTTAATTGTTATTGTAAAAACAGTTGATTCTATTTATAATTTTTAAAATAGAGATATAATACATGTTTTTAAAAGAAAAAAAATCTTTTATTTAGAGTTGATAAATAATAACAAAGTTCATATATAAATAACAACATAATTTATATAAAATAGTATTTAATTTTTTAAATTGATGGTTTTAAAATACTTATAGAAAGATTTATTGAAGATA
This sequence comes from Methanobrevibacter sp., assembly GCA_031284925.1. GTDB lineage: Archaea > Methanobacteriota > Methanobacteria > Methanobacteriales > Methanobacteriaceae > Methanovirga. The sequence goes on along the minus strand of JAITXE010000002.1, from coordinate 5,054 downwards.
ATAAAAGAGATTATTAAATTAAAGGTGGATTACGAATATGATAATTTAGTTGATGCTTTATCAATATATGATTGATTCTAAAGAGCATGAAGAAAGGAACTAAATTAATTAATAATATTTATTTACATTTTGATAAAAATCTTAAGCCTATTGAGTTAGAAATATTAGATCTTTTAAAAGTTTTTGATGTTGGTAAAAGCAGTCTTAAAAAAATTATTAACATGAAAGAAAATATAATTATCTCAAAGGACAATAACTGTTACTTGTGAAATTACTCTACTCTCCTCAGCCTAATAATAATAAATCATTACCATATTAATGTTAATGCTACTAATGATATTAATACCCCATCATTAAATTTAGAACTATTTACAGTAAAATAAAGTTATTATTAATTATTTTATTAAAAATCAATTAATATATTAACATAAGCATTTTATATAAAGAGGCAAACAAACATGAAAATTGTAATTTATTAAAAAAAAAAATAAACTATTTATTAATTAAAAAACATATTAAAGACTAACTAAAATTATTACATGATAATATTATTGGAGAGAATAAATTTGACAGATAAAATGATTCCAAAAGAATATGACCATAAAAAAGAGAAGTATTGGCAAGATAAATGGGAAGATGATGAAATTCATAAGTTCATTGATGATGGGAAAAAACCACGGTATATAATAGATACCCCACCACCTTATCCAACTGGATCTATACACATGGGGCATGTTTTAAATTGGGTTTATATTGACATGATTGGAAGATATAAACGGTTAAATGGCTTTGATGTTTTATTTCCTCAAGGATGGGATTGTCATGGTTTGCCCACAGAGGTTAAAGTTGAGCAAACTCATAACATTAAAAAGAATCAAATATCACGAAATGGATTTAGAAAGTTGTGTGTTGATTTAACAGAAGAAAATATAGATTTAATGAGGAGTCAAATGCAATCTATTGGATTTTCTCAAGATTGGAGTAGGGAATTTATAACAATGACTCCAGAATATATGAAGAGAACCCAATATTCTTTTTTAAAGATGGTTGGAAAGGATTTAATTTATCAAGGAATACATCCTGTTAATTGGTGTCCTCGTTGTCAGACAGCTATTGCATTTGCAGAAGTTGAATATGAAAGTAATGACACTTTTTTAAATTATTTAAGGTTTAAAGGATTGGCTAAAAATAAAAAGTCAGAGGACGGAGTTTTAATAGCTACAACTCGTCCAGAATTAATATCTGCTTGTGTTGCTGTTGTTGTAAATCCTGAAGATGAAAGATATTCTGATATTGTTGGTGAAAAGGTAGAAGTCCCATTATCTGGGAATGAAGTTCAGGTAATAGCTGATGATGAGGTTGATCCTAATTTTGGTACTGGAGCTGTTATGGTATGTACCTTTGGAGATAAAACTGATGTTTCATGGGTTAAAAAGCATAATTTAGATACCATTGAAATCATTGATGAAAAAGGAATAATGACTGAAGCAGCAGGTAAATACAAGGGTATGAATTTAAATGAATGTAAATTATCCATAATTGATGATTTAAAAGAGCAAGGCTGTCTTGAAAAACAAAAAACTGTTGGTCAAAATGTTGGTCAATGTTGGAGATGTGAAACTCCAATTGAAATACTTGTTAAAAAACAATGGTTTATTAATGTTAATAAATTAAACACAGATATTAAAGAGGCAACTGAGGAGATTAATTGGATTCCAGAACACATGAAAAGTAGATTAATAAATTGGACAGATTCCATGCAATGGGATTGGTGTATTTCAAGACAAAGAATATTTGCAACACCAATTCCAGTTTGGTTTTGTAAAGAATGTGGGAAAATACATGTTGCTATAGAAGAGGAATTACCCGTTGATCCAACCCAAAATAATCCAATAGCTATTGATAAAAATGGGAATAAAGTAGATTATATTTGTGATTGTGGATCTACTGATTTTCAAGGAGAAGAGGATGTTCTAGACACTTGGATGGATAGTTCTATATCTCCACTTTCAATTGCAGGATGGCCAGAACCAAACTATAAGGATTATTTCCCTGCTGATTTACGCCCACAAGGTCATGATATTATTAGAACATGGGCATTTTATACAATACTTAGATCTAAAGCACTGACTGGTCTAAAACCATTTAAAGATATTGAAATTAATGGGATGGTATTTGGAGAAGATGGATACAAAATGAGTAAATCTCGTGGTAATGTAATAGCTCCTGATGAAGTTATAAGCCAATATGGAGCAGATGCACTTAGAATTTGGGCTGCAAATAGCTTACCTGGTTCTGATCTTCCATTTGATTGGAAAAATATTAAACAAGGATATAAGTTCCTAAGAAAATTCTGGAATGCATTTAGATTTATATCACTGCATATCCTTGAAGATGAAATTAAAGATGATATCAAATTAGAACCATTAGATAAATGGATTTTATCTAAATTAAACAAACTTATATTAGATGTTGGTAATGGATTTAATGATTATAACTTTGCAACTACAATAAACTCCACCCAAAAATTTATCTGGCATGATTTCTGTGACGAATATATTGAAGCCGTTAAATATCGTCTTTATAATAAAGATGACAAGTGTATAGAATCTAAATTAGCAGGCAAATATACCTTGAAAACCGTCCTTGATACAATTTTAAAACTACTTACTCCAATTACACCTCATTTCACTCATGAAGTATATAGCTATTTCTTTAAGGATAAAATAGAATATATTCAAAATACTAATTGGCCAATAATAAATGAGGAATTTCTTAGCAGAGAATGTGAAAATGAAGGAAACATTGCCATTGATTTAATAAGTTATATAAGAAGATTTAAATCCTCATCTAAAATACCCTTAAATCAATCATTAAATACAGTTAATATATACACTGAAGATGAACAGCTAATAACTATTTTAAATCAATTTAAAAATGATATTATAGGAACTTTAAAAATAGAAAACATAACCATTAAAAATAGTAAACCAAATGTTAATCAAAAAATTGTTAAAGTTAGTCCTGTAATGAGTAAGATTGGTCCAGAATTTAAAAAAAATGTAGGAAAAATAGTTCAATGCATAGAAACTACAGATCCGGAGGAAATAGCTAAAAACCTCAAAGAGAATGGGGAAATTGATATTGAAGGAAATAAAATCAATGAATCATGCCTTAATATAGAAAAAGAGCTTGTTGGGGAAAGTGGAAAGAAAATAGATCTTTTAAATATGGATAGTTTAGACTTAATCCTTGAAATAATCAGATGATTTTAGTTTATTTTAATTTAAAGTTAGAAAAATGAAGTTTTTCTTTATTTTTTTAAGCTATCCGTCCATAAATTAAATTCTTTTATTTGTTTTGGTATTCCACTATCTCCTGATGATTCTATCCAACCATTTTTGGAATTAAATGGTTCAAAAGTTTTACTTGAGTTTACAAAGTCTATAAGACCTCTATTTCTTATTATAGTATATTTTGGTTTAAATACTGAAGAATATATATAATAAACTTTAAAAACCGTGTCAGGATGATATCCACCACCTAAATCAATAGATAAAATATTACAACTGTTTGTTAATTTATAAACCTCTTTTAATATACTATGAAGACGAACATCTCCACTTATAAACTTTAAATTCTCATATTTTTTAGAAAGATCATTCATAAGAGATATTGCCTCAGGACTATTATCTAATGCCAATATTTTCCCATCTGTTAATCTCTTAGCTATTAATTCCGTAGTTTTTCCAACATGAGAACCTAATTCTATTACAGTGTCCCCATCATTAATAGCTTTTAACAATTTTTGTCTATAAATCTCAATATCATAAGTCAATTCCATCATTGATTTACTCCAATAGTGTATGCAAGACATTTTAATAATTAAAAATCTTAATTTTTACAGTTTTTTAAATAAAATAATATTAATAAATAAATTTAAAAAGCTTATTTAAGTATTCATATACCTTAAATGCATTGAATTTTAAAACTGAAGAAAAAAATCATTGAAGTAAATTAAAAAAATATAATACTTAAAAGAAAATAAAGTTATATTATCAAAATAATAATTCTTTAACAAAATATTACTATTTTGTTTATGATTTCATGATTTTTTCTTTTGAAAGATTGGTTAGTTTAGCTATTTTCTCACTGGTTCTTTCATTTTTTTCGCAATGATGATCATTCCTTTTTCTATTCCTTCTTTTGTGGCTTCGTCTATATCTGTGTTGTAAGCCATTTCTACTTTTAGATTTGCATTTCTTTATCATCATTTATGTTTCGTTTTAAAATATTGTATCCCTCTTGTAGAACATCATCCATTTCAATCACCTTTTTAAAAATTTCTTCTGAGCTGCCTTTGTCTAAAAATATTAATAGTCTGCGTAATAGGTTATTTAAATCGTGTATATTTTCTTTAAATCTTGGTATTTGTATTATGTGGCAGTTTGTAATGTTTTCAAATAATTTTCCTGAGTCTTCATCTAGTTTATATCCTCCTGTTGCATGATAATACTGGCGTGTCTTTAAGTTCATGTTCGAGTATTGCAATAGTTATAATTCCTTTTAATGTATTATATTTTTTTCCCTTATTTAAGTTTTTCGTGAATATTTGACATGTATAAAAAAATAATCTCCAAGCGAAATATGATTGATATCATCTTTGTGCTTCTATATGGATGCTGAATTTATTAGTCTCAAGCTTAACATCCATTATAGAATCTTTCTTTAATTTTATTGGCATTAACATGAGGGTTAAGGAAAACAAGGTTTTCAAAATCGACATTAAGTTCCTTGACTTTATAATTAGCCCCATTTTTCTCTTGAAATGGCGGATTTTCAAGTATACAATTTATGAAATGGGATACTAACTTTTCACATCCCTTTTCTCCAAACAATTTTTTAAAAAAATAAATCATTTATAGGATTTAATCTTTTTTTAGTTTTAGGATCTATTAAAATTTTAATAAAAAAAATCATCTCTTTTTAATTTATAAAATAAATTTAATTAATTATTTAAACTCGTAACCATATAAAATTTACTTATAATTAAA
>JAITXE010000014.1 GCA_031284925.1 Methanobrevibacter sp. | reverse complement strand
TGATTTTGGTGTTTAAATGAGTAAAGATCTTGAGAAAACAATTAATGAATTAACCATACATGAAAAAAGGCTTCTAAAAAACCTTAAAAAAAGTGGAAACACTAATCCTGAAGATATATCAAAGGAAACTAATTTAGATATAAAATCAATCATGAGTGCTGCTGGTTCTCTTGCTTTAAAAGAGATTATCCAAGTTAACACAAAATCAGAGGATACTGTTTATTTGACTAATGATGGTTTAAAATATGCGAAAACATCTCTTCCTGAGAGAAAGGTTTTAGATGTTTTAATTGAAAAGAAAAAAATAGCTATTAATGATTTGCATGAGATTTTAGACTCAAAGGATGTTAAAATAGCTATTGGATGGTTAATGCGTAAAAAATGGGCGAAAATGGAAGATGGATTTTTAAATACAAATGAAGATAAATCTTTTGATAAAGGTGAGGATGAAAAATTATTATGTTATTTATTAGAAAATGGTAAAATAGCTACTTCTTCTTTAAGTAAAGATTCACTTAATGGGTTAAAACTTTTAAAAACTAGGAAAAATCTAATTAATATAACCAATAAAAAGGAACATAGTTTCCAACTCTTAGATAATGGTATAACTATTTTAGATCATGGATTTACTATTGAGGAGGAAGCAACCCAACTTACTCATGATGATCTTAAAGAAGGAAGATGGAGGAATTTATCTTATCGTCCTTATGATATTAATGCTGAGTTTCCTAAGTACTTTCCAGGTAAAGGTCATCCTTTAAGACGAATAATTGAAGAAATTAGGAATATTTTTCTTAACTTAGGATTTACTGAATCAAAAGGGCCTATTGTAGACTCGGCCTTTTGGAACTTTGACTCTCTTTTCCAACCACAGGATCATGCTGCTCGTGAAATGCAAGATACTTTTTATATTAAAAATCCATCGATTATGGGTCTTCCAAAAGAAGATTTAGTTAAAAAAGTAGCTAATTCTCATGAGTCTGGAGGAAGTACAGGTTCTGATGCTTGGAATTACAAATGGGATCTTAATATAGCTAAACAAAGTTTACTTAGAACTCATGCAACAGGAACATCTACCAGATTTTTAGCTGAAAATGAAGCTCCTTTAAAGATGTTTTCAGTTGGCAGAGTTTTTAGAAGAGAAACAATCAGCTACAAACATTTACCTGAGTTTCATCAAGTAGATGGTATTGTAGTTGGGGATGAAATTAATTATCAGTCATTACTTGGAATTTTAAAGGAATTTTATAAAAAATTAGGTTTTGAAGTTAGATTTAGACCAGCTTATTTCCCATACACATATCTTTCAACTGAATGTGAAATCTATTTAAAAGAAAAAGAAAGTTGGATTGAGCTTGGAGGTGCTGGAATGTTTAGACCTGAAGTTCTAGAACCATTAAATATGAATGTTCCAGTTATGGCTTTTGGTCTTGGAATAGAGAGATTAGCAATGATTAGATATGATATTAGTGATATTCGAATGTTATATAAAAGTGATATTAACTGGCTACGAAATTTGCCTATGAAAAATGGTTTAAAATTAGAATAAGTATTTTATTAAATGTTTATGTTTCATCATCATTTATATCCTCTTCAGATTTCCCAATAATTTTTTTATCATGATGTTCTTTTTTTAAACACTCCATTTCTTTTGCAATAAATTCAGCTTTTATTTTATCTTTTTCCCTTTTAATAAATAACTTAAATCTATCCTCATACCATTGTTTTTCTCTTTCTATTCTATCATCAGATGGATCATTAATTATTGATTCTATTTTATTAATTTTATAATAATCACAATTAATAAAATCATGACATATTAAAAATGTTGCTAATCCTATTTGTTTTTCAGCTGTTTGCCCACCACATTTTGGACAAATTAGTATCAAAATCATATAAATTTTCTCCCATGATAACACACTTTTCACAATTCATTTTAATATTCTTGTTTAAATATCTTTTCCTACTTTTAATGCACAGTATTCACCGCACATTGAGCACATTTCATCTTCATCAACGGGGGTTTTTTCCCTGTAATCTTTAGCTTTTTTAGAATTAAAACTTAGTTTAAACATTTCATCCCAATTGAAATTCTTTCTTGCTAAGCTCACAGCTATTTCTTTATCCCATGCAGATTTTAATCCTAATGCATTATCTGCTACTTGTGCTGCTATTTTAGATGCAATAACACCTTCTTTAACATCATCTAAAGAAGGAATAGATAAATGTTCAGATGGAGTAACATAACATAAAAAGTCTGCTCCAGAGTAAGCAGCTAATGCTCCACCAATAGCAGCACTGATATGATCATAACCCATAGACAAATCCGTGACAATCGGACCTAAAACATAAAATGGTGCTTCATCACAGATAGTTTTCTGAATTTGTATATTAGTACCTACTTGATTAAGTGGAACATGTCCAGGACCCTCAACAATTACTTGAACATTCTTATTTCTAGCTTTTTTTACTAATAATCCTAAATTAATGAGTTCTTGAACTTGGACAATATCTGTTGCATCTTTAAGACACCCTGGTCTTAAACCATCCCCTAAACTAATAGTTATATCATATTCATAAGCTAATTCCAATAAATATTCATAATTTTTAAATAAAGGATTTTCTTCATCATTATGCATCATCCAATGACTTAAAAATGTTCCTCCACGACTCACAATTCCCATTATCCTTTTAGTTTCTTTAAATTTACTAAGAAGATCTTTGTTTATTCCGCAATGCACTGTCATAAAATCAACACCTTCTTTTGCTTGATTAATAATAGCATTAAAGATGTCATCTTCAGTTATATCTACAATAGATCCCTTTTTATTAACAACCGCTTCATAAATTGGTACAGTACCAATTGGAACATTACTCACTTTCATTATTGCTTTTCTAAATTCTTTAAGATCTGGTCCTGTACTTAAATCCATTAATGCATCTGCACCATATTCAATAGCTATTTTTGCTTTATCAACTTCAATATCCATATCTTCCATTTTTGAAGAAGAACCAATGTTAGCATTTATTTTAGTTGAAGTTCCTTTTCCAATAGAACACAATTTAGTATCTCGATTAATATTCTTAGGTACTACTATTTTTCCATTACCTATTCTTCTAATAAATTTATTAAGATCCATATTTTCTATTGTGGCAAGCTTTTCATGTTCTTTACCAAGAAATCCTTTTTTAGCATCTTCAATTAATGTCACTTTATAAACTTCCCAACTAAATATTTATATATGATTAAATAATTTATTAAAATTAAATATATATCTTATACTTTATTTAACTAATATTTATTCAATGAAAAAATTTAATATCATAATAATCATTTTTATTTAAATTAAGTAATTTATCCTAAATGTTAATAAAATATAAAAAAATTATAGTTTAAATAGCTATTTTTATAAAAAATTAAGCAAAAAATTAAGCGTCGAATTTTAAGAATTGTTATATTAATAAAATAATAAAAATTTTAAAAACTTCCACAAAAGTTTAAGTCTTTTGTAGTAATCCTTATATATAACTTTATTAAAAAGTGTAATTATTATTTTAATACTTAAGTTAATTAAATATTATTAAATAACCTTTTTTTTTAAAAATAGATTTAACTATATTTGCACGGATTTAGGTGATATTATGAGTAAAGATTTTGAGGCAATCGCCGATAAAAAGTTTAAATCAAGAAAAAGAAAATTTAAAAAAATTTTACAAGATGAATATGCAAAAGAAGAGTTTTTTGAAGAAAATATAAGGGTTTCTGTAGAGATTTTATTTAAGGATGGAAGTGATAGTATTGTACTTTACACTAATGCCGATGGTAAAATTGTAGACGGAGATTATTCTTATATAAACGAGGAAGCAACTGGTGAAGAACCTCCCGTTTCATTATTCTTATCTGATGAGGATTTAGATCTTTTTAAAGAACTATTTCTAGACTTTAAATTAGAATAAACTTTTAAAAACTTATTCAATTATTTTAAATAATCATTTTTTTGATAAATCTTATTATTTTTTTATTAAATTAATTTTATTATTCTTATTTTAATGAAATAGATATTAAGTTATAATAATTGATATTTCAAAAGAAATCAGAACTGATTAAAAGATTTTAAAAGTTATATTAAATAATTCATGGAAATGATGAATTCTCATGAAATTCAGATCCTAAAATATGAAAATTACTATAACTTATTATATATAAAATAATAATACATGAATATAAATTAAAAGGTGATTAAATGCCAATAGATAAAAAAGTACTAAAAGAAAGAAGAGAGCAATCTATCAAACCTAAGACCGTTAAATTATTAGTAGAACAAATTGCACATGAATTATATAATCATAATCTATATAGGACATTTGCAAACTATTTTGCTGTGAAAGGATTGCATAAACTAGAACAATACTATGTTTCTAGAGCAAATGAAGAAATTACTCATCATCAATGGATAGTTGATAGATTAAATTATGCTGATGTCAGATACAAATATCCTGAAGTACCTGCTGTAGATGCTGTTATTGATGATGAAGAAAGTACCTTTGTTCAAACTGTAGATAAAGAAATTGAAACAACACTCTTAATTTACAAGATAGTTGAAGCAGCAGAACAAGAAAAAGATTGGGAAACTGTTAAATGGCTACAAGATACTCTTGTTGATGAACAAACTGAAGAAGAACATATAAGCAGAAAATTTTTAAAAATTGCAAGACAAGACACTGACTGGGTCACAAAAGAAGATTATATATTAAGTGAATATGAATCAGGTGATGATCCTGAAGAAGCTTAATTAATTTATTTTTAAATAAAACTTGTGAGTATGGGATGAAATTCTTAAATTAATGTTTTTTTTTAAAAAATCATTTTACCCATAACTCATTATTAAATATCCTAATTAATATTAAATAGAAATATTTTTTTTTAAATAATAATTAATGAACAATATTTTAATAAAAATAAAAATCATTAATAATCTAGTAAATAAATAGTACATGCCATGAATACTTATTTTTAAATTAACATTCTGTATTTTGAAGCTATTTTTACTTATTCTTTTTTTTTTTAATTTGAATAATATAATAAAATTAGATGCAAAATACAGAATGTTAATTTAAAATAAGATTATTAAAAATAAATTAAATATTCATTGATCTTTAAACAATACGATTTTCATGACTTCTCCATCACCAAGGAAAAAAATGGCAATTAAATATAAAATTTTAATTATTGTTTTATTAATCCTAATTTTTCCAGTAGTTTTCAGCATAAATCAACATATTCATCTTGAAAATCCATTTAATAATATAAGCAATAGTAAATCAGTTGATATAAATTTAACTTCAAATAATAACACAAATATTTCAAATAACAATACAGCTATTGAAACTTTAAGCTATAAAATTTATAAGGCAAAAAAACCTGTTGCATGTGCTTCAGTTTTCATTCAAATAGATAATAACTCTTATGTTTTTGGATATCGAAGAGATGCAGATGACCCATCTGATCAATACATAAATAGAATGAGCTTTGATGGAATTATGGATGATGAAAGTAGTAAAAATATAACAGGAGAATCATTTGTGCATACTGTGATTTCAAATAATGGATGGTGCTTTGGAATAGGTGGTCTTGATAACTGCGAAATAAATAAAAAAATTGAAAAAATTGGGGCTTCAATTATAATGAAAGGAGATATAACTTATGATGATATGAATTCTATCCATAAATATATTAGGTCATTAGGTGCTGGTCATTTTATGATTAAATCTCCTGAAGGAGAAGTGGGTATGGTTTCTCATTTTAATGGCAATACTAAAATAGATATTTTTAAACTTGAAAAGAGGGATTATGTGGTAGTTCCTAACAGTCCAAGTTTCTTTCATAAAGGAACACTCAGTACCTATAAAGATGATCCTATAAATGGCCTCTTTAACTTATTAGGCAATGATGGATTTGGTGTTAACAGAAGAGACGACATTGTTTACAGTGTTTCAAGAAATAATAATACTAAAGTAGATGTATATGTTGCTAACGATGATGGAAAATATGTTAGAAGAAGTACTGCAGGATTAAAAGATGATGTAATTTTCAACGGAAAGAGAACAGACAAGAATTCAATTCCAGTAATTCCAGATAAACTATACCTTGGAAATACTATTATTTAATGCACTCAACTCTTTTTTTAACTAAAATGAAAAGAAATTGTTTAAAGATTATAAAATTTAGTCATACTAAGTTTTACTATGAATAGAATAACACCCAAAAAGGATGAAATAAAATCCCAGATTTCTACTTGTAAATAAAAAATCCCGATACATATAAAATCCAGATACATATAATTATTATACTTATCAGAACAGTGAAATTATAAATATATTCTTTTTTTGATATTGGTACAGAATCTGTTGCTTTTTTTGTGGGTGTATCACTTTTTTCTTCAGCTTCAAGACTTTCAACAATTTTATTTTTTTCAAATCCATTACTAAACTTATCTTTTAAATCTTTTCTAATTTCTCTATTTTTCTCTTCTTGATTAATAACAGATGAATTAAAAAAGTTTGCAGATGAAGTTTCTGTAAATTTTATAGTTTCATCAGAGGAATTTTTAAAAGTAGGCTTAGTATTGTTAGATTCTCTTAAATTATCAAGATCAGAACCATTTTCATGACTATAGTTATTTACAGGACTATTTTCTTTTAAATCAGTATTAAAATAGGATAAGTCTCCACCACAAGATGAACATTTATAATCTTCGATTTCTTCGTTTTCAATGATATTATGTTTAAGATTACAGTCTTTACAATAAATAACATGATCATTGGAATGATTTTTTTCAGTTTTTAAATGCTTATCATTTATCTGATTAGATTCACCTTTTTCCAATAAGTTTCCTGCACAAAATGAACATTCATAGCTATTAACAGATTCATAATCTTCTAATACAAATCTTGCACCACAATATTCACAGCTTACACGTTTCATGAGAATCCCATTTGGATATTTAGATATTTTAGGGTTATAATATTGTTAAACTTATTAATTTTAAATAGTTAAGTTATTTTCTATTAATCTTTTTCTACTTATATTACTAATATTTTTTAGAATATGTGCTGGAGTTAAATAAAAAGAAGACAAAGATTTCAATTTCAAAAATTATTCTTAATTTATAGTACTGTAAAAATATTATCTATTTAAGTAAAATAATCTAAAGTAACTTTTTTATCATTTTTTAATTCTTTTGGGGGGGATATGGATTTAAATTCAATACTTTCTTCTTCCATTAGCTCTTTAGCTTCTTCACTTATTGATGGGGCCACTAAAATACCCCGAACTTTCTTCATTTCAAGACCAGTATCCTTTAAATAGCCATTTTCTTCATTTTTAAAGGCTGTTAAATATCTTTTTAGCTGTTTTACAGCATTAACTCCAGCTTTTCTAGATTTTAATTCAATAATCATTAAATTACCATATTTATCTTTACCAAGAATATCTATAAATCCATTTTCAGTTGAATATTCTCTATTAATGGTTTTAAATCCTTTTTCAATCATGTTAGGCTCTTTCATTATCATATCACCCATATCTTTCTCATATCCTGCTATTTGTAATTCTTCATAATCTTCAATAAGAGCATAATTACCAAAATGAACCTTTTTTATTTCAACTTCTATCCTTTCTTTAGGAGTTCGACGAAAGCTTTCAATAAATAGTTTGTTATCTTTAATTAAAACTCGTGATATTGATTTAGGTGGTTGCCAGTTAACGGGTTCAACTTTTCTATCTTGATGAATTAAAAAAGAACCATCAGCTTTAATTAAAATGATTCTTTCCCCAAAATCAAGTTTACTCACAGCTCTTCCTTCATAAATAACCTTACAACAAGCAACTATAGTAATAATAGCTTTTTTTCTTAATCCATCATCTATTAAATCAAATGAATCGTCAATAGAAGGATTTTCCAATATTTTAAACTTCAAAATATCACAACAACAATAAGTGTTTTACTTTGTTTATATATTTTTAATAATTTGAGAGTATTTTCGTAGAATTCCTTCTAAAATTGTTATTTTATTATTATTTACTTTAATTATTATTATTTTATTAATTATTTTAAATTACTTTTGAAATGCACTCTCTTAAAATATTTATATTATGAATCTAAAATTATTTAATTAAATAGATTTACAACAGATATATTTTATTATTTTTAATATATTAATATTAGTTTTGAACTTATTAAATTTAAAATAAAATATTATTTTTATAAGAAAAAACTTATTAAAACTCCTTATTTTTCATTTATTATTTATAATGAGATTAAATTTAAAAAAAGAGAACTACATGTGATTATTAATGAATAAGGAAACAAACAGTAAAGAAATCACGAAAGATTTCAATGAAGAAGAATTCAAGGCATTTCTTAAAAAGTTAAGACTTGGAGAAGAAGATATATTCTTTAGATTCAGTGCTTATGGGGATGATTTACCTCAAAATCAGTTTGATAGAAATATTGCAAAGCTTCAAAATGTTGATAAGGTAATGGATGAAATCCCCAAATTAAATCAAAAGGAAATTATATAACTTTTGTTAAAGAAACTGCAGGTATTGATATCAAATTGAAAATGATGAGGTATTGTTTGGATTAATCAGATATACTAAAGTTACCAAATCATAGATGATTTTATAGTGGTGCAATTCCAGTATTTAGTATTCATGAAATTGAAGTTTTATATTATTTTATTCAGTTTACATTACTACTTTCTTTTAAATGGAGGTTAAATTTGTCATTACAAGCATCAGCACTCTTTGATGAGTTTCAACAATTATCACCATCAGAGTTTTTTAGAAAAAATAAGCAAATGTTAGGATTTTCAGGCAAAATTAGGACTCTAACTATGGTATTTCATGAATTGATTACCAATAGCTTTGATGCTGCTGAAGAAGCAGGGATATTACCGGAAGTTGAAATAGACCTTCAAAAATTAGGAAAGGATCATTATTTACTTAAACATTCAGATAATGGGCCCGGAATCCCTGAAAAATACATTATGGAGGTTTACTGTGTAATGTTTGCTGGTTCTAAGTTTAGAAATATTCAATCAAGAGGTCAACAAGGTTTAGGTTGTAGTGGATGTGTTTTACTATCACAAATGACTACGGGTCAACCAGCTAAAGTTTCTTCTGCTTATGAGGAAGATGGAAAATTAAAAGGTGTTAGAATGACCTTTAAAATGGATGTTAAAAAGAATAAAGGTCTTTTAATGAAAAAAGAAAAATTTATTCCAGAATCCACAGGAGTTTCTATCGAACTTGAATTTAAAGATGTTACTTACTCTAAAGTAGAACAAGGTGCATTTGAATATATTAGGAGAACCATGGTAGGAAATCCCCATGCAAAAATTCTATTTAAAGATCCTGAAGGAGAAGATTATCTATTTAAAAGAGCGGTTGAAGTAGTTCCTATTTTACCAAAAGAGGTTTTACCTCATCCTAGGGGTATAACTGCAGATGATTTAATATTCATGGCAAAACAAACAGATAAAAAAAGAATTCGAAGCTTACTTTCATGTTCACTATCACGAATGTCTAATAAAAAATTAAATGAAATAGAAGAAACTTCAGGAATTAATTTAAACAAACGTCCTAAGAGTATGAAATGGGAAGAAGCAGAAAAAATTGTTAGTATTTTAAGTCAAATAAAATTCATGGCTCCCCCTACTTCAGGACTTATACCAATTGGAAATGAACAGATAGAAAAAGGAATGAAAGAAATTTTAAACCCAGAATTTATTCATGTTACAACAAGAAAACCCTTTGCATATAGGGGTGGAGTTGCATTTATTGTTGAAACTGGACTTGCATATGGTGGTAACTCAGGAAGAATAATTAAAGAACAAAAAAGATCTGAGATAATGAGATTTGCTAATAGAGTCCCTTTAACTTTTGATCAAGGTAGCTGTGCTATTACCGAAGCTCTTAAATCAATAGATTGGAGAAGATATGGTCTTAAAGACTTAAATAATTTACCAATCACAATTTTTGTCAATATAATATCCACCCAAGTCCCATATCTTTCTACAGGTAAACAGAGTGTTGCACCAGAACCAGAAATATTACATGAAGTCAGACGTTCAGCTATGAGTGTTACCCTTAAACTACAAAAATATTTAAGGGCAAAAAAAGCAGCTAAAGAAATAGAAATAAGGTCTAAGATTTTTGAAGATTTTATCCCGTTAATATTAGAAGAAGCAAGCAAATTAGCAGAAACTGATCTGCCAGAACATAAAGATGTCCTATTAAGAGTTACTCACAAAGCTTTAGCCGAAATTTCTGATGTAAAGGTTGATAAAGCTGAAGAAACTCTTGTATCAGATGATGTTCCTGGTGAAAAATCAAGTGGTGATGATTTAGATGATGAAAATGTTAATGGCATTGATGATGAAATTGAAAATGTTAATAAGAATAATACTTTAGATGATTATTTTAAATAATTATAAATCTAAAATTAAAAATATTAATAATTAATTTAAATAATGAAAAAGCTAAAAATAAAGATTTTGGTGATTTATAATGGGTAAAACTAAAAAAGATAGAATATCACAGAGAAAAGAAACAACCTTAAATAAGCTTAAAGGACTTGGTCAAACTATCATTGATGATGTTCACGAAAAAAAAATTCCTTCTCTTAAAATTCCATCACGAGGAACATCAAATCTGGTATATGATAAAGATAAAAGGTACTATGTTTTAGGGGATAGATATGGTAAAAGGTCTCTTGGTAATGTAAAACAGATTAGAAAAATTGGGCAGATGATGTATGTATCTAACTTCTGTAAAAACCTTGTTCAAATTGAAAAAACAGCTACTTTAAGAGAGATGTATTATGTTAGTGAAGGTTGGGGAATGAGTTTTGCAAACCAACAGGAATCTAATGTTCTTGCAGAAGATTTAGAGGTTACAATAAGCTCTTCTCGTGAAGATTTAGGGTTAATGCCAGAGGAAGATGGAGCATCTGTTTATGGGAACATTATATTAAAAGAGGGGGATGTTGAAATTAATGGGTTGCGATCTGGAAAATCAGGTTATACAATATCACCAACAATTGATGAAGTGGAATTTATAGATTGTGATGTTAAAAGGGTAATAGCTGTTGAAACAATGGGAATGTTCCATAGAATGGTTCAAGAAAAAGCTCATGATAAATTTGATACCATAATTGTAGGTCTTAAAGGACAGCCTGCACGTGCTACAAGAAGATTTTTAAAAAGAGTTAACCAAGAATTAAAATTACCAGTTTATATATGTAACGATGGAGATCCATGGGGGTTTCACATAGCAATGGTTATCATATCAGGCAGTGCAAAGCTTGCCCATGTTAATCATGATTTAGCCACACCTGATGCTAAATTCTTAGGTGTGACTGCAACTGATATTGTAAAATATGATCTTCCAACAGATAATTTAAAAGAAATTGATGTTTTAAGATTAAAAGAGCTACTTAAAGATCCGAGATATAAAGATAAAATTTGGCAATTAGAGATTAAAAAAATGTTAAAAATAGGAAAAAAGGCAGAACAGCAAGCATTTTCAAAATATGGTCTTGAATATGTTGTTGATACCTATTTTCCAGAAAAGTTAGATGCTATAGAAAACTAAATATTATGTTATTTAATTTAAAATAATTAGAATTTAAATAATTATTAATGGAGGATATGATGAGTAAAATTACAGATGCATTTAATAATAAAAAGGCATTTATAAGCTTTTTAACTGCTGGTTACCCTTCAAAAGAGGATACAATTCAAAATATTCTGGCTATGGGTGAAGCTGGAGCGGATATTGTAGAAATTGGAATTCCATTCTCTGATCCAATAGCTGAAGGACCTGTTATTCAACATGCAAATGTTGAAGCATTAGTAAATGGTTTAACAACTGATGATGCATTTGACATTGTAAAAGAAGTTAGGAAACTAAGTGAAATTCCTTTGGTTTTTCTCACATATATTAATCCTGTTTTTTATTATGGTTATGAAAAATTCTTTAAACAATGTAAATTAATAGGAGTAAATGGAATAATCATCCCTGATCTTCCTTATGAAGAGAAAGATGAAATAGCCAAAATAGCTAAGGAAAATAATGTGGATGTTATTTCCTTAATAGCTCCCACATCAAAACAACGTATAAAAATAATAGCTAAGGATGCAGAAGGATTTATATATCTTGTATCATCTATGGGTGTTACAGGAGTAAGAAGTGAGATTACAACCGACCTTCAAGAGATCATAAATGAAATTAGAAAAGTTACAGAAATCCCAGTATCTGTAGGATTTGGAATAAGCACTCTACAACAAGCAAAAGAAATATCTAAAATTGCTGATGGTGTGATTGTAGGTAGTGCAATTATAAAAATAATTGAAAAACATTCAGCTAATTCAAGAGACCATATATTTAATTACACGAAAGAAATGAAAGATGCAATATCAAATTAAACTTTATTAAGCATGTTTATTTGTTCCATAATTGATTTAATCAGTTCATAATCCTTTACACCATTTTTTTCTGCTCCAGAACTTAAATCAATTGCAAAAGGACGGATTTTACATGCTTCTTTTAAGTTTTCTTGACTTATTCCTCCAGCTAAAAAGAAAGGTTTATTTAAATCATTCTTAATTAAATTCCAATCAAATGATTTTCCACTTCCTTTTCCACTATCTAAAAGAAGATAATCTATATTATCAGTATTTATATCTTTAAAACCCTCTTCATCTTTAATTCCTATGGCTTTAATGATTTCAGTATTTGGATTTAACTCTTTTAATTTATTAATATATTTTTCATCCTCATCTCCATGAAGCTGTATTAAATCAATAGATCCATTTTTAACTAAAAAATCAATATTTGATATATTTTCATTTACAAATACACCAACAGATAAAATATCAGAATCTAAGATTTTTTTTAGTTTTAAAGCAACATCAAAATCTATTTTTCTCCGACTTTCCCCAAATACAACCCCAATAAAGTCTGGTTTAAACTCGTTAACTATTTTTACATCTTCATCTCTAGTTATTCCACAAATTTTAATTTTAACTCTTTTTTCATCTTCATTAATAAATTTATTTAAATCTTTCATATTAATATCATCTACGGTAAATCACTGATTTTTTATATATTTAATACTTTTCCAAAATCTGTTAAACTAATTTGGTCATTTTCACATAATATATTGGATACAATGCTGTCAGTTTAAGATTTTTATAATAATATTGTCTCATTTTTATATATGATTTTTTATCATATTTGAAAGATAAACTGATGTTTTAATGGTTAAAATGATTTTTAGAATTTTGATAATCACACATCAAGTTTTACACAATCTAAATAATTAGGTTTACATTTCGTTTTCATTATTAATTATTTTATAAACTGTTTAAGAGTGAATAAGGAAGGTTATCAGTATGTTTATTATTGTCACAACTAAAATACCTAATGCAGCAAAAACTAAAGCTATTAGGGGAATTAAATAACTTTTAAAAGTCTTCAATACAATAATATCCCCCTTAATATTTTGTAGTCTTAGATTTTGCTCATCAAATTTCTCATTTTGCTTATTAATTTTATCGTTTCGTTCATCAATTATCATATATGATCAAATTTTTCTTCAATTAATTTTATTACAATGCCCTCTTTGATCATTTATAATATCTCCTTTCTTATTTCTTTTATATACTTATAAAATAGTTTATATAAATGATAATATTTATTACATTTTATCTCTAATAGTTTACATATTTATGATATTTTTAAAAGTGCTTTGGGAGGTTTCATTTTTAATAATCCTTTTATTCCTTAAAGACATTATTTCATATATTTAATTATTTTTTTGGATGATTTTAGTGGACTAACTTTTTGCTTTGGAAAAACCCACTTCCTTTTACATGATTAATAATTTACATAATACAAAATCTTTTTATATAACTTATACTAATTAATACTTTTTAAACAAGTAAATAATCTAAAATATTAAATTATAAATTGTATTAACCTTGCCAGTTTAAGTCCCAGTTTTCAAGGTTCTAATAGCTAATTTAACATTGGGACTTTTCATTAATCTTTCACCAATTAAAACACCGTCAATTCTATATTTTCTAAGATTTTCAACATCTTTAAATGTGTTAATGCCACTTTCACTAACAAATGAAATTTCATTTGGAATGAATTTTCTTAACTTTATACTTGTACTTATATCCACACTGAAATCTTTAAGGTTTCTATTGTTAACTCCAATAATTTTAGCTCCAGCAGAAATAGCCATTTTAATTTCTTCACGATCATGAGTTTCAACTAATGCTGAGAGTCCAAGACTTTCTGAAAGTTTAATGTAGCAATTTAATTCTTTTTCATTTAAAATTGAGCATATTAAAAGAACTGCGGATGCTCCAAGTAATTTTGCTTCATGAATCATATATTTGTCTATTACAAAATCTTTCATAAGAATAGGGATTTTAACTTGAGAACTTATTTCACTTAGGTATCTATCATCACCTTTAAAAAAACGAGGTTCAGTTAAAACAGAAATAGCTGAAGCTCCTCCTTTTTCATAGTCTTTAGCTATTTTTACATAATCAAAATTATCCGATATAATCCCCTTAGATGGTGAAGCTCTTTTAATTTCACAAATAAAAGAAATATCATCCTCTTTTAAGGCTTCTTGGAAAGGAAAATCATCACTAAAAGTTTCATGGCTTTTTTTATTTTCAAGATCATTGATTTTGGATATTAATTCCTCTTCACTTATTTTACTTTTCTTTAGTTCTATTCTTCTTTTTGTATAATTTACAATTTCTTCTAGAATCATGTTAATCTATTATTATGATATTATTTTAATAATTTATAAAATTACTGTTCTATGTAATTTTTAGTTAATAAAAATTTTCAGAACTGAATTAATAAACAAAAGTTTTAAATATAAATTCTTCATAATAATAAAAATAATAATAAATTTATTAATATACTAATTTTTTATAATTAATTAGAACGTGTTATTAATGAAAGATAATAATAATATTGAACATACTCATGAACACGATGAAAATTATGTACATAATCATGGCGATGAATATTCGGATAAAGGATGTAGTTGTTGTGATGGTGGATTACTTGAGGAGTTAGGTCATGATGGGCATGATCATCATCATTCTAATAATATTGTAAAGAAAATGGTGATAGGATGGATATTTTTAGCTTTAGCCATATCTTTAGAAGTTTTTGCAGTTGGAAATGATTTAATATTGGGGTCTGTTACCATAGAACATCCCCTTTCTAACTTTATTTTTTTAATCATTGTGACATTTGTTGGTTTGGATATTATAATAAATGGAATTAAAGCATTATTAAAAGGCAATATACAAATCGAGTTTTTAATGACAATAGCTACTGTCGGGGCGTTTGTTCTTGGTAATGGATTAGAAGGAGCTTTTTTAGTACTTTTATTTTCTTTAGCTGAGTATATTGAAGATTTTGCACTGGACAGATCAAAAAAATTCTTATCACAGTTAATTAATTTAAATCCTGACTTAACCACAGTAAAAAGAGATGGTAAAGAAATAGAACTTAAAGTTGCTGATTTAAAGTTAGGTGATGTGGTGATTGTTAAGCCTGGAGATAAAATTCCAATTGATGGGGTGATTATATATGGGTCTACTTCTGTTAATCAAGCATCAATTACAGGAGAAAGTTTAGCTGTTAGTAAAGGTGAAGGAAGTGAAGTATATGGATCTACAATTAATGAAGAGGGTTATATAGAAATTAAAGTTACAAAAACCTTTAAAAATACCATATTTTCTAAGATCATAGAACTTATTAAAGAATCTGAGGATAAGAAAGCAAAAGTGGATGTTTTTATTAATAGATTTGCAAAATATTACACTCCTAGCATTGTTTTAATAACTATTTTAATTAGCCTAATTCCACCATTACTTTTTAATCAACCATTCGCCATGGGCATATAAAAGTTTAGTTTTACTTGTTATATCTTGTCCTTGTGCTT
Source organism: Methanobrevibacter sp. (assembly GCA_031284925.1). Classification (GTDB taxonomy): domain Archaea; phylum Methanobacteriota; class Methanobacteria; order Methanobacteriales; family Methanobacteriaceae; genus Methanovirga. The sequence continues at coordinate 6,179 of JAITXE010000014.1, read as the reverse complement.
TAGTTATTTCAACATCTATTGTAATGGTTTCAGCCATTACTTCTGGAACTAAAAATGGTATTATAATAAAAGGTGGGGAATATGTTGGAGAATTATCAAGAATAAGAGCTGTTTTATTTGATAAAACAGGAACATTAACTGAAGGTAGAATAGAAATATCCGATTTAATTGTTAATGAGGGTTATAGTGAAGATGAAATTATTAAAATAGCTTATAGTATTGAATCCAAATCTAAACATCCAATAGCTAAAACATTTCAACAGTATGGGAAAAATAAAGGTATAAAAGCAGTAGATGTTGATAATTTTCAATCTATTCCAGGCGTTGGTTTAAAAGCAGATATTCAATCTAAATCATATTATTTAGCTAAAGAAGATTATTTTAATAAAGAGGCAATAACTAAATTAACTGATAAATCCCAAGGAAAAACTAAGGTTATTTTAGGGAATGACTCTGAAATTCTTGCTTTATTTAGTTTGGATGATAAAATAAGAGATGATGGAAAAGAAACCATAACAGATATTAAAAATCATGGAATTAAAACTGCTATGTTAACTGGAGATAATGAGTCAGCAGCAGAATTAGTTGCTAATTCTTTATCTTTAGATGAATATTATTCTAATCTTTTACCTGAAGATAAATTAAACATACTGGAAGATTTATCAGAAAAGTATCATGATATTGCTATGGGGGGTGATGGAGTAAATGACGCTCCTTCACTTGCAAGAGCAAATATTTGGATAGCTATGGGAATGGGTGGTGCTGATATAGCTATTGAAACAGCAGATATTATTTTAATGAATGATAATATCTCTAAAATCCCATTCTTAATAAATTTAGCTAAAAAAACAATGTTCATTGTAAAGGAAAATGTTGCAATTTCAATCATTATAAAAGTGGGTTTAATTATTTTAGGAATTTTAGGTTATGTTAGTCTCTTAGAAGCAGTAATAATTGGGGATATGGGTGTTACTTTAGTAGTTGTAGCTAATGCCATTAGAATAGGGAGATAATTCTTTAAAAATATATAAAACTTTTTTAATGACATATAATATTCTTCTTAATTATGTTCATTAATTAGTTTTAGGAATACATTTCCATATTTTTTCATTTTAACTTCACCTACTCCAGAAACTTTTAGAAACTCCTTTTTGGTAGTTGGTGTGTCTTTACACATTTCATTTAAGGTCTTGTTACTAAATATGATGTAAATTGGAATTCTTTCTTTTTTAGCAAGATTTAATCTAAGATCTTTTAACTTGTTAAATAAAACAGTATCTTCAACATCATCATTAGAGAATTTAACTTTATTAGTATTTTTGTTATATTTTATTTTTTTATTTACGGACTTGTTTGTTTTATTAACATTATTAGTTTTATATTTACTTTTTAAGGAATTATTAGATGTTTCATTGGGCTTATTAATTTTAGACTTATCTTTTAAGGGTGTTTTTTCTTTAACTAATGATAAATTTTCATTTATTAAATTAATAAAAATTTCCCCGTATTTTTCCATTTTTGAATTTTCGACTCCAGAAATCTCTAAAAATTCACTTTTATTTGTTGGCACATATTTACACATTTCTCTTAATCCACGATCATGAAAGATGATATAAGGTGGTATTTTTCCTTTTTTAGAAAGGGTTAATCTTAATTCTTTTAATTTATCAAATAACTCTTGGTTTATAATAACATCATCTGAAACCGTCTTATTTTTTTTATTTCTCTCACTTTTTCTTACAAGGCTATTTCTATTGATTGTAATTTGATTTTTTTTACTTATTCCTATATTTTCATCTATATTTCTATCAGTAATACTATTTTTGTTTATAGTTTCGTTATTTTCCATAGAGTTTTTATTTTGGATTGGAATTTTCATGTTCGTTGGGTTTTCACTGTTTAATATTTTTTCATGATTCTTACCTAATTTTAATACTGGATATTTATTGCCCTCTATTTTAAGATATTTATCACCAACTAAAAATTCAATTATTTGATTAATTTCTTCTTTACTGTAATCAGCTAATTTTTCATAAGATTGCAACTCGTTTAGTGATAATTCCCTTATTTTTTTAGTATTTGATCCTTTTAAAATATCAACAATGGTTCCTTTTCCAAAATTTCTATGTTTTTTAAATATTAATTCTTTTATCGCGGAAATAATCACTAATGATTCTTCTTTAACATCAATTAATTTAAAGTTTCCATTACAATTATAGCAGTTACCACAATATTCTTCTCCTTTTTCCCCAAAATAATTTAGAATATAGTTTCTATAACATTCATTAGTAAAGCAGTAGCTTTGCATATCTTTTAATAAATTATATTCCTTGTTAATCATTTGTGTTTTTAAGTCATTATCCTCATATTCTTTTTCTTCAATAGTTTTTTCTATGAGAAATTTATTAATTATCATATCTTGCTCTGAATAAAGTAAAATACAATTGGCTGGAGATCCATCTCTACCTGCTCTTCCTACTTCTTGATAATAATTTTCTAGGTTTTTCGGCATATTATAATGAACAATGAAATTTACATTGGATTTATCAATACCCATTCCAAAAGCATTAGTTGCTATCATAATAGGTTTATTATCATTGAAAAAGTCTTCCTGATTCCTTTTACGTGCTTTATTGTTTAAACCAGCATGATAACTTGTGGCACGATAACCATGTTGGATGAGTTTTTTGTGATGGATTCCACACTTTTACGTGTATTAGAATAAATAATTCCACTATTTCCTTTCTCAGATGATAAGATTTCTAACAACTCTTTAAACTTATCCTTACCTTTTCTAACTTCAAAATAGAGATTTTTTCTATCATAACTTGTTTTAACGGTATAAGGATTTTTAAGTTCTAGTTGATTTATAATATCTTCTTCAACATTCTCAGTTGCTGTAGCAGTAAATGCAGAAACAACAGGTCTAACCTCTAATTCTTTTATAAAATTTTTAATATCAAGATATGCTGTTCTAAAATCATGACCCCACTGTGAGACACAATGAGCTTCATCAACTGCAACCATGTTTATATTATTTTGTGAAATTGCATTTAAAAAACCTCTGGAATAAAGTCTTTCTGGTGCAATATAAACTATCTTAATTTTACCTTCACTTATAAGATCTAATCTATTAAAATATTCGTCCTGATTTAAAGAACTGTTTATATAAGTAGAACTAATACCATTTTCTTGAAGAATACTTACTTGATCTTTCATTAATGATATAAGTGGTGAAATAACAATCGTTGTTCCATCAAAAATAAGTGCAGGTAATTGATAACAAAGAGACTTCCCTGAACCAGTAGGCATAATCCCTAAACTATCTTGTTTTTGTAGTATGCTATTAACTAATTTTTCTTGTCCTAAAATGAACTTATTATATCCAAAAAATTTCTTTAAAGCAACTTTAATATCTGCAATGGTCATGAAAAAAACCTTTTAATCTTAAGAATGTAATGGATATTTAAAAAGATAAATTAAATAACTTATGTAGTCATGATTTGCTTATGTAAAATTAGCATGGTTTTTTGGATTAATATAATTACATGTTAAAATATCTGAATTTTTTCACTTTAAAGTCAAAATTTAGATTCTTGAAAAATATGCTCCTTTTACAGTGCCATTTATTGTTAAATTTGTATCTCTAGAGATTATTTTTTTAAATATCATGCCATGATTAATTCCATATTTAATGATGGGGCATTGATATTATTATCAATAACAGAACTAGTTTCAGCTGATTTATCATTATCACTGAAAGGAATGCTAATTTCTCATTTAACACTTATTTTTTTTATTTGAAATATCTTCTTGATATTTTATAAAATAATTAAATAGCTATAAGATGATTAATTTTAGAGCTAAGAATAAATAATATTTAATTTTACTTATTCCTCTTTAAGCATCTTTAAAAGAGCAGCAGCTACATCTATTGAATTGTAACCTGATTCAATTAAGGTTTCAACTGCATTAATATCTTTATCTAAATTATTTTTCTCAATTACTTTTTTAACTCTATCTAAAATTAAACCAGATTTTATAGTCTTCATTTCTTTTACTGTAGGAATCTTATTTTGTTTTATTTTTGATTTTATATACTTTTGAATATCTCTAAGCTTATAAATTTCTTTACCTGCTACAAAGGTGAATGCATAACCTGTTTTTCCTGCTCTCCCAGTTCTCCCAATTCTATGAACATAATATTCATTATCATTTGGAACATCATAATTAAAGACAGCTTCAACATCAGGAACATCTATACCTCTTGCTGCAACATCGGTTGCCACTAAGATTTCAACTTTCCCTTGTCTAAACTTATTCATGACCTTATCTCTTTGACTTTGTCTCATATCACCATGAATACCATCAGCATCATATCCTCTACTTTTTAAATCTCTAACAAGGTAATCTACTCTTCGTTTAGTATTACAAAATACCAAAACAAGATTTAAATCATAAATATCCATTAAACGAGTAAATAACTCTAACTTTAAATGTTCTCTGGCTTCATAATATATTTGTTCAATTTCAGGAGCAGTTATAATATTTTGGGCTACTCTTAATTTTTTAGGGTTTTTTTGATACTTTTTAGCTAATCTTTCTATTGTTTTTGGTATTGTGGCTGAAAATAATAATGTTTGTCTTTTTGTAGGTGTTTCTCTTAATATTTTCTCAATATCATCTCTAAAACCCATGTCTAACATTTCATCAGCTTCATCTAAAACAACAATTTCAATCCCAGATAAATCAAGAGTTCCTCTTTCAATATGGTCAATTAAACGACCAGGAGTACCTATGATTATATGTGCTCCTTTGTTAAGCACTCTAATCTGCCTTCCAATTGGCTGACCACCATAAACTGGAAGTATATGTAGTTTGCTCATGAAAGAAGAAAGTCTTCCTAATTCTTCAGCTACTTGTAAACTAAGTTCACGAGTTGGGCATATTATAATAGCTTGTGGAGATTTATCTCCTATAAAAATCTTTTCTAAAACAGGAATTCCGAATGCTGCGGTTTTACCAGTTCCAGTTTGTGCTTGTCCAATTATATCGTGGCCTGCTAATGCTTCAGGTAGAGCTAATGCTTGAATAGGTGTTGGTTCTTCAAAACCTATTTCTTGTACTGCTTTTTTAATTTCTTTAGATATTTCAAAATCATCAAATGATAATTGTTCCATAAAAAATCTCCTTATTTTAATAAATTCATAAATCTATATCTCTACTTTTTAGATATTTTAGTGGTAGTAATAACTTTTTAAATATATTTTTTCAGGCTAGTATTAACTTTTTAGATATTTTAGGTAATATTATATGTTAGATTAGTAATTATTATTATAATTATTTTTGTAATTTCATAAAATAATGATATTTTAATAATAATCTATTAAATTTAAAATATTAATTAAAATTCAAATATTTCTTAAAATATATAAATCTTTTCAAATTAGAAAATTTTTAATTTTATTTAAAAAACTTATTTGTTTTTAGATTAAACTTAAGGAAGGAATGTCAAGGGGTTAAACTTAGAAAAATGAAGTTTTTTCACTTAAAAAAGAAAAAAGTTTTCCTTTAAAAAATCACTTTTTATAACTAAATTTCAAGAGAATTAAAAAGATTAATAATTTCTAAATCATATATTACTATTCATAAGTTTTTAGAATTAGAATTTCGGTTGATTTTCATCAAATCTTTTTAAAAATTCTTAATTTTAGCATTTAATATTCTTAAAGCATGTTTTCTTAAAAAATAAAAAAAATAATTATTAATAGGTCTAAATATTTGCTGAAAACATACATAAATATTTTGTGATATTTACAATATTCACGAAAACTAAAAAATAAAATACTAGTGATTAAATTATATATTCCTTAAAGTATTTAAATATAATAAAAAAAGATGGATAAATAATTCATTTTATTTGATAATTTTAAAAATAAATTTTATTCTTGAAAAATATTTCTGTAATAACCATCTTTTTAATTGAAACTTCATATAAAAATAGTTGTACTGGTAAATATTCATCGTTATATTAAAATATGAGATTACAGTTGTTACACAGTTTTTTAATAAAATATAAGTTTTAATTATAAATTAATCTTAAAGATTATATTTTAAGCAATACTAATAATAATGTCATTTATTAAAATTAATTAGTATATTTATTGTATTTAATCCTT
>JAITXE010000076.1 GCA_031284925.1 Methanobrevibacter sp. | reverse complement strand
AAAAAGTATTAACAAATAAATTAATAGAAATTCACTTGATAGATCGTTATTAACTTTTTCTATTTATTTACTAATTTTACTCATGTTTTTGATATTAAATTTCAAATATTTTAATATAGCAATGATTAGACATATCTAAAATATATAATTTAAGGTGATAAGAAGAATGAAATTAGAAAAGAGACCTGATGTTGATTATAATAAATTAGATGAGATTATTGTAAATTATTCGGATAACTTGAAAGTATTTTATATCTTAAAATCTTCTATTGATTTAAAATTGTATGATTACTTAAATGAGTATAAATCTTTTGAAGAAATTTCTGATATTATTAATATTAAACCAATATTAAGTCATTATATCCTAGAAATCCTATCTAAAATAGATATTATAAAGAAAAAAGATGGATTATATAAAAATTCTCGCTTGGCAGATGCATATCTAAACACCGATTCTCTCTATTCAAAGACTAAAGGATTTATTTTAGCTTTTGAAAGAGTTAAATTGTGGGAAGATTTAATAAAAACGATGAAAGGCAATATTAAAAGAGAAGATAATGATCATTTCCCTTTAATAATTCAGGTTATGGCTGAAAATACTATTTCTGGTGATTTATATGATGTTGTAAATTTAGTTAATGATTTAAATGAATTTAAAAAAGCTAAAAAATTTTTAGAAATTGGAGGTGGACATGGATTTTATACAATTGCATTAAATGATTTAAATCCAAATATGGAAGCTTATGTATTTGATTTAGAAAATGTTATAAAAGAAACTAAGAAGTATATTGAAAAATATGATTCAAAGGTTAAAACAATCTCTGGAGACTTTTACATTGATGATTTTGGAGAAAATTATGATATCATTTTCTCATCATACAACCCATCGGGTAAAAATCCAGATGTCGCTAAAAAAGTCCATAAAAGCTTAAATGTTGGTGGTTTATTTATAACTAAACAATATTTCCCATTAGAAAAGGAAGGAAATGATTTAAAAGAGTTATTAGACAATTTTGAATGGAATTTAGCAGATTTAACTAAATCAAGAAAAGGAAAAAGAGCGTATGTTTTTAAAAACGATTTATGCTTTAAGAATTATATTTCTTTTCTAGAAGAATTAGGATTTGAAATTATAGGTACACATAATGTTCTTGATATAAGTCCATTCACAACAGCAACTGCAAATGATAAAATCATAATTGCTAAAAAATTAAAGTAGATTTAAATTTGTTAAAAATTAAAATAACTAAATATCATCAATTCTCTATTTAATTAGTTATTATAGAATAAATTAATATGAATTAGATAAATTAAGAATTCATATTAAATTTTTAAATAAATAATATGTAATACTATTTTATTAAGATTTATGATGATTTTAAAATAAGAATTCAATAATGAGGTGATATTTTGAAAAAAATTACAGTAGCTAGTATTGGTATTGCAGTAATATTAATAGCAATAATTGCAATTGTCGCATTTTCCCCTGGTTCGAATACTAAGAATAGTTTAAATGATGAGTTAGTTGTAGCTCTTTGGGCTTATGGAGGAGAACCAAGCAATAATCTTGACCCGATTAATGGTTGGAATCTTGAACAAGAACCATTAATACAGAGTAGATTGTTTACGAGAGATAAGGACATGAAATTAGTAAATGATTTAGGAACAGGATATACTATTAGTGATGATGGAAAAACTTATACAGTAGATATTAGAAATGATGTTAAATTCCATGATAATTCCACATTAACAGCAGCTGATGTTGTCGCTACATATAATATAGCAGCCAAAGGAGGACATACAACAGCGGATTTATCAAATATAAATGAAACTACTGCTACTAATGATACAGGAGTTAAATTTGTTTTAAATAAACCAGATTCAACATTTTTATCTAAATTAGCAACACAACCCATTGTCCCTAAAACTTATAATAATGAAACTTATGGTAAAAATCCAATTGGATCAGGACCATATAAATTTGTACAATGGGATAAAGGCCAACAAATTATATTAGAGAGAAATAATGATTATTATGGGAAAAAACCTTACTTTAAAAAGTTAACACTTACCTATCTTCAAGGAGAAGCTGCATTAGATGCTGTTTTAAAAGGTGATGCTGATATTGCAGAAATACCACCGGAACTTACTAATAGATCATTAAAAGATGGTACTCTTCAAACTTACAAATCTGTAGATCCAAGAGGTGTATCTTTCCCTACAGCACCAAATTTGGGTGAAAAGACAAGTAAAGGACTAGAAATAGGTAACAATATAACCGCTAATTTAGCTATTAGAAAAGCATTAAATTATGGAATAAGTAGGGATGAAATTATTAAAGGTCCATTATTTGGACATGGAACTAAAACCTATGATGGTGTAAGTACCCAATTACCATGGAACAATCCCGATTCTACTATAAAAGATGGTGACATTGATGAAGCAAAAAAAATACTATCTGAAGATGGTTGGAAAGATACTGATGGTGATGGAATTGTTGAAAAAGATGGTTTAAAAGCAGAAGTTGATTTAGTCTATATGGCAAGTGATTCTGTAAGACAAGCAATGGCAGTTTCAATTGCTGAACAAGCAGAGAAATTTGGTATAAAAATCCATCCTGAAGGAAAAACTTATGCAGAAATGGGTAACTTTAAATATTCCACTCCAGTAATTAATGGTTATGGTTCACGTGATCCAAGTCAATTAAAATCAGATTATTATAGTAAACTTGCAGGTAAATCTAATGCAGCTTTACTTAATAACTCAACGGTAGATAGTCATATTGATTCAGCAATCAATGCACATACTGAAAGTGAATCTTATGCATATTGGAAATCAATAGCAGGAGACATTTCACCAAAAGGAGATAGTGCCTGGTTATGGATTATTGATTTAGATTATATATACTATGCAAAAAATAATTTAGATGTATCGCATGATACAGCCACCATACCAACACACGGTGGAGATTTATTCGGAAACATATGTGATTGGAAAAGAAAATAAGTGAATTCATTCATTTAAAACCTTTTCTTTTAATTTTTTTATGCATGTTTATTATAGTTTAAAACCTATTTTTTTGCAATTTATAAATATTTTAAATTTTACTAAA
>JAITXE010000036.1 GCA_031284925.1 Methanobrevibacter sp. | reverse complement strand
GGATAAGGAACTTTTCTAAGAGGATCATAATCATCAGCTAACCAAATAGTCTCAGATTCTCTCCCCATTTCCCTTAATTTCTTCCCAACTCTATTTGCTATAAAAATATCACATGAATTCCCTATATGTATAGATCCAGATATAGATGTACCACTAGCAATAACATATTTTTCAATATCCAATTCATTCAAATCATTAGCTATTCTCTCAATCCAATGCTGTTCCATTAAATCACCAAACAATTAATATAAGTAATATAATTTATATTTTAATAGTTAATATAATAAAATCCTAATAATTTATATATTCTGATAATTAATCAATATTTGAAATAATTAATAATAATCAAATGATAAGATATATTATATATATTATACTATATATTAATAATATAATTGTGGCAAATAATATAAATTATATTGCTTTGCCACAGGGAAATGATTACAATATCACAAAGAGAACGTATGTTAGATTAATAATCTTTTAATAAATCTAACATTGCCCAATGAACTTTTTAATACTATTAAAGAGTATCATGAAATCATAAGTTTTGACTTAAAAAAAGTATTGATTTAAAATTAAAAGATAAAATAAAGGGGCTATAAAATGGTCGATTATTTTAGTGCATGAATAATTTATTTAATATCTATTTGATATTAATAATTTATTTCCTAATGTTCCTAAATAATGTTATATAATTATCAAGATGCAGAAAAGAAAAAACCTACAGATACAGCTATTTTTGGAACAAATATGATGTTTACTCAAAATATAAAAATTTCTGGCAAAAACTTAACTCATTATTACAAAAAGTTTGATAGCATTGAAGAACTAATAAAGTTTAAAGAATCCATAAAAAAACCTCCAAAAGGAAATATTCCAATTAATATAAATCGTCATGAAAACAGAATCACAATTTCGGGAAGATTGTCTAAACCTAAAGATGAAGGGAATATTGCTCATGATCCAAATATTGGGACATTAACTTCTATTGCTAAAACATCACGTTTATTAAGTTGGAAAAAAGATATTGTCATAACAAAACATGGTATTAGGCAAGCTTTTATTGACAGTACTAAATCTAATAAATTTTTAAAAATTGCTGCATGGGAGGGAATAAAATTAGAAGGATTAGCTTTTGAGGTTTCAAATGATAAAAAAATTAACTATTAGTATTATGAAAAAGACTCTGAAAAATTAGGAACAACTTTTTTGTATATTTTATCTTCAAATAAATCAGAACACATTAAAAGCATATATGAAAATCATACTGGGCGCGAAAGAGGTTATTTTTATCTTAATAGGTATGGTATTCCCATTAAAAAGAAAGATGATAAAAACAATATTGTTACAATACCTGGTTTAATTTTAATTAACAATAAATACAGAGAAATATTAATAATTGAAGGCAAGAAATTTTCTAATCTAAATCAAGGATTAAAAGAGATAAATAATTTTGACTTGATAGAAAATCTTCATGTTAAAAAAGAATACTCCGAATATGATACTTCAAGAGGGGTAGTTACTTAATGGAAGTAATATCACTAAAAATACTTTAAAGAGCAAAGTATTACTTCATTTAAATGAAAATGGTGAAATTTTAGTTAATAAAAATGCTCCATGTTGGATTGAAAACTTTTTTTAAAATTACAAGCAAGAACTTCTTTATTTTTAAATCCATTTTTCTTCTTTTGATAGTTTGAAGTTGAGTAATCAGATTTAATGGTTATTGTATTATAATCATTTTTACCTATCCAATTTTTTAATAATGTATTTTCCTTTTCATCGCGTAAAATAACATTAAATATGCAAATTCAATGTTATTTGCATCTATATGAACTACTGTTTTCAATGGATAAAATGATCTTTGAAATTAAAAAAATCACATGAACTTTTACAGGGCATTAATTCTTAATTTTCAATTAATATTTGCATTTTCAATTTAATAGTTTAAATTTTCTAAAAAATTCATAAATTGTTATAATCCAATTTCTTAATAATATAATTAATCATTAATTTATAGTCTTAAAATAACTTTAATAAATCATTAAAAATTTAATCATTGCTTATTATTATTTTATTAACTTAATTATAAAAAATATCCACTTTCACCCATTTAACTCCCGAAAATGGAAAAATTCACTTACTTTTTTTACTACTTTTTGAAGTTTCAGTACCGAAACATTTATATAATTTCTATATAAGAATAATAAGTGTAGGAACTCGGAAGCCTATATCCGAGTATATTTTAAAAATTAAATATTTGTGTTTATTTAATTTTTGAGTTTTTAATATCGTATAAATTTAAGTTAATAGAAATTAAAATTAGTTTATATCTTTTATTAAGATAAATCCATGTTCTCTTTACTAAATAAAAAGATTAATAATTAATAAAAATTTTCATCAATGAATAAGTAACAAGATTAATTATGCAATTCCTTAAATGATAGTTATTTATTATTTTTATTTAAATAACATCAATTAATATATTATTCAATGTTTTATGAGATATTATTTTGAATATATGAATTATTCAATTGTTTAAAATAAAAAAACTTAAATTTAAAAAATTAACTAAAATGAGGTACAATAATGGTAAGAAAAATAGCTATATATGGAAAAGGTGGAATTGGAAAATCAACTACAACTCAAAATACTGCAGCTGCAATGGCTCATTTTCATGATAAAAAAGTTATGATTCATGGTTGTGATCCCAAAGCGGATAGTACAAGGATGATTCTTAGAGGAACAATGCAAAGAACTATGATGGATACTTTAAGAGAAGAAGGTGAAGAAGCTTGTGCAAATTTAGA
>JAITXE010000072.1 GCA_031284925.1 Methanobrevibacter sp. | reverse complement strand
TTATTAATAATTATTAAAGAATATTTTAGGTGATTTTAAAGACTTTAAGAAATGACAAACCAAAATATTTATATATGAAGTAATTCATATTAAAATTTGTCAATATTATATTGATTTTGTTGTTTAAAATAAGATTTTCTTATATTATGTGACAGTAGTGGAAAAAGATAGATTAAATTATTACTAATATTAATTATGGGTAGTTGGATTAAAAAATTATTTAAATGTGAATAATCTGGTGATTTTTATGATTGTTAATGATTGGTGTATGTTTTGTGGTGAATGTGCTGGTGTATGTCCAAGGAATCTTATTTTAGTAAAAGAATCAAGTTTAGTTTATGATGATTGCTTGTGTAAAGATTGTAATATTTGTATTAATGCATGTCCAATTAATGCATTAGAAAAATAATTAAATATGTGGATTAATATAATTTAAAACAGGTTATTATATGATTGAAACTGATATATTAGTAGTGGGTGCAGGACCAGCTGGTTCAATGGCTGCAAAGCATGGATCTTTAAATGGTGCGGATGTTATTTTAATAGATAAAAAATCTGAGATTGGATCTCCAAAAAGATGTGCTGAAGGTGTCTCAAAAGAAGGTTTAAAATTTTTAGGAATAGAACCAAAACCACGATGGGTTGTTAAAGAAATTGAAGGAATTAGATTAGTAGCTCCTGATGGGACTGATGTTTGGTTAAATGATGAAATAAAATTACCTGAAGCTGGCTATATCCTTGAAAGAAAAATTTTTGATAAACATATGGCCATGGATGCTGGAAGAGCTGGAGCTGAAATTAAGGTTAAAACAATAGCAAAATCTCTTAAAAAAGAAGGAGATTCTTATATTGTCACTTGTGAATCTATGGGTAAAGAATTTAATATTAAAGCAAAGATTTTAATAGGTGCTGATGGACCAGAGTCTCATATTGGAAGATGGGCAGGACTTAAAACAGCTACCAAAGCAAAAGATATGGAATCTGGAATTCAATTTGAAATGTGCAATGTTAAAATGATAGACCCTAATGTTTTAGAGTTTTACTTTGGTTCAATTGCTCCTGGTGGATATGCTTGGATTTTCCCTAAAGAAGATGATATAGCAAATGTTGGATTGGCTGTTATTCAATCTAAAAGTGAAAAAACTGCCTATGAATACTTAGTTGATTTTGTAAAAACATGCCCAGCTACACAAGATGCTAAAATCGTTGAATTAAATGTAGGTGGAGATCCTGTTGGAGGAATGATAAAAGATCTTTCTGCTGATAATATATTAATCATTGGTGATGCGGCAAGTCAGGTTAATCCTTTAACTGGTGGAGGAATAATTAATGGAATGACAGGAGGAATATTTGCAGGAGAAGTAGCGGCTAAAGCTATTAAAGAAGGAAATTATTCTAAAAAATATTTATCAAAATATAATGAATTGTGTGAAGATCATCTTGGAGATAAAATGAACAAATATTTAAAAGTTAGAGATTATCTTGATGCTTTAAATAATGATGAATTAAACTCAATAGCTGTTGCATTTCAAGATGTTGAATTCACTGAAATAAGTACGCCTGAATTGATTAAAAATCTTGTTAAAATCTCCCCAAAGGCTTTGTTAAAATTAGGTAAACTGTTTTAAATCATTTTTCATTACTTTCATTTTGTTTTTTTAAGTTATTTATTCTTAAATTACACTGTTTCTATTTAGATATGTTTTTTATGTTGGTAATTAATATTTTATCTATAATATGCCCATCCATCTCAATTACCTCAAATTTAAAATCTTTCCAATTAAATATTTCTCCTGTATCTGGAAGCTTTTCTAGATAACTTAAAATAAATCCTGCTACTGTGGTGTATTCATCTTCATATTCTTGTGGCATATCTTCTTCAATTTTAAAAAATTCTTTAAAATTATCAATACCAAATCCTCCATCAACTAACCATGCCCCATCCTTTCTTTTAGTTATTTTTGGTTCGTCTGTTTCATCAATACCTGGTATATCTCCAACTATTCCTTCAAGAATATCATTTAATGTTATTAATCCCTCAACATTCCCATATTCATCTACAACCAATGCCATGTGGACATGTTTTTTGTTTTCTTTTAAGGTTTTTAAAATAGATAGTGCAGATAAATTCTCAGGGACAATTAATGGTTTTTTTATATGTTGCTCAACTTCTTTTAAAAAAGATTCAATGTTTGCATCTTCTTTTGATAATAAAAAACCTAAAATATCTTTTGCTTGAACAACCCCTAATACATTATCTATATCATCTCTTGCAACTGGAAAAATAGATCTTTCACTTTCAATGATTGTTTTTTTTAAATCATCATATTCCTCGTCTATATCTATCCAGATTATATCTTTTTTTGGGGTCATTAACATGTTCACTTTTTCTTCATCTAAACGAAAAACCCTTTTAAGAATAGCTTCTTCTTCTTTTTCAATTGTCCCATCCTTAATTCCCTCTTTAATAATTAATTTAATCTCATCTTCTGCAAGAAAATCATTTTTTGCTTTATTCACACCCATTATTTTTAATATCAAATCAGTCGATTTACTAAGAATAATCACTAAGGGGTTACATACTTTAGATAATAATCTTGTAAATTTAGCCACTTTAACAGCAATTTGTTCTGGGTTATCTATTGCGATTCTTTTTGGAACAAGTTCCCCAATTATCATGGTAAAGTAAGTTGTAATTGCAAGTACTAAAAGCATGGCTATTGTTTCACCAAATGGAATATAATCTTTTAATAGATTTTCAAGAGGGGTAGAAATTGTTGAACCTATAATTATACCTATTAATATTCCAAAAAGACTAATTCCTAACTGTGCAGATGATAAATATTCATTTGGATTATCCATAAGTTCAATGACTATTTGAACTCGTTTATCTCCATCTTCTTCCATTTTTTTGAGTTTAGTTTTTCGTGATGATGCTATAGCAAATTCAATCATTGATAATAATCCAGTTAACAATATTAAAATAATTAAAATTATATAATAATAAATATGATTCGGCATGTCTTTAACTCCTTAAATTCATTGCATCTTTAATTTGAAATATATAATTTTTAACTTTAATTTATTAAATTTATTTTAAAATCGTCTATGAAATTTTATTGAATCAGCAGTTGTAAATCCTGTCTTGCCATAGTTTTCTTCTTGCATTTGTTGGACAACATAAACAGCATCTTCTGCAGTTTCTACATTTTTAAAAATTCTTCGTTCTTTTACTTTTAAGGTTTTTCCACAAACACATTTTCTCGTTGCAACTCCTTCTTTTGCATATAATGCTCTGCCACAATCACAACGAAAAACAAGATACATTGTTAGCCGCCAAAAATCTTACTTAACATTGGGAAAAAGACGACTTGAGGGAGTATAAGTAAAGTAGCAATACTTGCGCCGAGATTTGTTCCAACAACAACTATAAGAATTCTGAATATACTATTTTTCCAAATATCTTTGAAACTATCAATTTTTGTTAAGTTAGCAATATCACTCTGCTTAAATTTCCTGTATTTTGCTTCAGTTAATCCTGAAAACCATCCTGCAGCAAGTAAAGGATGTATTATTGTCAATGGTCCTGCAACAAATGCAACTAGTGCAGATTGAATCTTTGAACCAGAAAGTATGGATCCAATAAATGAACATCCTCCCCCAATTAAAATAAAATCAATTATATTATTTTCCACATTAGGTATTCCTCTAAAAATAGCAATTATAAATATTGCAACAAATGATATGGGTATTAAACTTAAAATAATCTTCACCCAAGGTAATCCTTTTTTTTCAACCTCTGTAAGTTCTTCTACTGATGGTATTTCCTCGGGTTTGTCTAAATAGTGGATTATTCCTTTTTTATGTCCTGCACCCACAACTGCAATAATATGATTCTTTTCAATCCCAAGAATTGATTTTGCTAAATATGCATCTCTTTCATGAACAAGAATTTCATAGACAGATGGTGATGTTTTTTTAAAATATTGCATTACTTCATCTAAAGTATCTTGATTTTTTAAATCCTCAATATCTTCTATTTCTTCATCATCAAATAAAGAATAAAGAATGCTGAATATAAATTTAATTTTTTCATAGAAACTCATTTTGTTCATTACTCTTTGTAATGTAATATTAATATCTCTATCAACACATATTATTTCTGAATTAACTTCCTTCCCGGCATCTACTGCCGCTATCATTTCAGAACCTGGTTTGACTTCTAATTTATTACCTATTTTACTTTGAACAATTGTTAATAGTACACTTGCAATAAAAATTCCTACTTTATCATTTTTAATTATCTTAATAACATCAATATGTTCTTCAACACCATCTCGCTCATCCATTAAACGTTTATATCTACCATCATCGAGTTCAATAGCTACAACTTCTGGATTTTGAGTATATATAGCATTTTTTACCTCTTCAACACTTTCTTTAGAAACATGAGCAGTCCCTATAATTGTTAAGCTTTCTTTTTTCATTTTAAACACTCACAGATGATAAAATTAATAAATAATTGTTATAAATTAAATTTCAGAGATTATAAATTATATCATATATTAAGTTACATTTTATAGTTAAATTATATCTTATAGATTAAATTATATTTATATTTAATAATTAAATATTCATAATAAATTAAAAATATTTAATTTGATAAGAGTAAAAATAATTCCTTAAAAATCTTATTAATGGTTTCATTTATATATTTCTTAATATATAATCATTTGTTTAATATTTTAAGCTATCTCACATAACTAAATAAGATCTGTTTTAAAAATTTTTAAATAATATATTTTTTGAATTTTTTTAAGTAATATCCTGTTTAATTTTTTAATACTTATTTAAATCATGTTAAATGATTTTAGTATTTAATAAAACAAATATAATAATTATTATAAATAAAATGATTTTCATCCAAGGACAGCCTGTTTTTTCAGTATTGATAAGTTCTTCTATTGGTGGTATTTCATTAGGTTGATCTAAATATTGAATTATTCCCTTTTTATGTCCAGCACCTACTACTGCAATAATATTGTCTTCTTCAATTTCAAGTATAGATCTTGTCAGATAAGCATCTCTTTCTTGAACAAGAACTTTAAATGCGGAGGGTGACACTTCTTTAAAGTATTGCATCACTTCTTCTAAGGTTTCTTCTTTTTTTAAATCTTCAATATTATCTATTTCATCTTTTTTAAACATTGATAATATAATACTCAGAATAAATTTAGCTTTTTCAAGAAATCCCATCTGATTTATTGCTCTTTTTAATGTAATATTAATATCTCTATCAATTAAAGCTATTTTTGCCTCAATATCATTTGCAGCATCTATTGCAGCTATCATTTCAGAACCAGGTTTTATATCTAATTCAGCCCCAATTCTACTTTGAAAGAATGATAATATTGTACTTGTAAGGAAAACTCCAACTTGTTTTCCTTTAATTATTTCAGTAGCTGATATGCTTTTTTCTTGTTTAATGCCATTTTTCTCTTGCATTAATCGAACATATCTATTATAGTCCAGTTCAATAGCTACAACCTCAGGATTTTGCTCATATATAGCACCTTTTACTTCTTCAACACTTTCTTTAGAAACATGAGCTGTTCCTATTATTTTTAAGCACTCTCTTTTCATTTTTTAAAACACTCACGAATAGAAATATTGAAAATTAAAAACTCATTACTCTTCTAAAATAAGAATAAATCATATTATAATATCTGAAAATATCATGATTTAATAATTAATAAGTTTAAAAAGGAATATTTTCTATATCTTTTAAAATAGAAATAAATTTAAGATAAATATTTTTACTCGTCATATTATTTTTAAAAGGAATAAAATGAAAATGATTGTTCCAACTGTTAATAAAACTGTGGAAGAAATCATGGCTATTGTTATAGCTACATATAACTTAGCTTTTCTATCTGGATCTTTGAAATATTGTTTAAAAGGATCTCGTCTCATCTATTTGCCTTTTATTGAAGAATTCTTATTAAATAATTCCTTTTATTAAAGAATTAATATCTTTTATTATTTTGAATCTTAATTTATTAATTTAATTATTATTTTAATGGAGTAAAAAACAAAAGAATAAAAATTAAATTAATAAATTAAATGAAAAAAAAATATATATTAAAAACAATAGAAGAAAATTTAAGAGTCAGCTTCTATTGAAGATTTAATCATTTTTAATTGAACAAATGTTTCTCTTTCCATTTCTTGAAGTCTCATTTCAATTGACTTTACTGTATTTTGAATTTTAGGAATCATTATATGTTCTAAAGCATTAACACGCCTTTTTGTTGATTCAATTTCTGCTGCTAAGAGATAAATTGTCTTTTCTATTTCACCAAGTTCAATTATTAAAGCAATTGATTCTTCAAATTTTTTAGCTGCTTCATCTAATCTCGATAAAGTGTTTGAAAATCCATAACCTCTTGTTGCAATTGTCTTAGATTCTATTTGAGAATCAACAACAGGAACTATAACTCCCATAATACTTCTTGATTCTATTTTCACATCCACAGATTCTTTAACAGCAAATGATGCTTTTTGAACAGCTAAATCACCCATTATAAATTGAGCATATGTTAAAGCTTTATATGCTTCTTTTAATTTCTCTTCAGTCTTTTCACGAGACCCCTTAACTCTATCCAATATATCAAAAAATTCCATAATTAGAGCATCACGTTTTTCTTTAAGTAAACTATGACCTTTAACTGCGAGTTTTTCCCTATTTTTAAGATTTAAAAGTTCCATTCTTGTTGGGTTAATTCCTTCAATACTATCTTGAGCCATTTCCCTCTCCTCTTCTAACCTTAAATTTAAATGATTAATTTTATACTAATTATCTTTCTTTAAGGCTTTTTTGAATCAGATTCATCAGACAGATTCTTTAAAACTTTAAAATCAGCTTCATCAGGAAGATATTTAGGAATATGTTCTTCTTTAACTCTTTTAAGTTCAGATTTAGGAAGTAGACTTAATAATTTCCAGCCAAGATCTAATGTCTCTTCAATTGTCCTATCTTCATCTTTAGCTTGAGTCATAAATTGTTTTTCAAATTCATCAGCAAATTTTAAGAAACTTTGATCTCTTGGAGTTAATGCTTCTTCGCCAACCACAGCCACTAAATCTCTTAAGTTACGTCCTTCAGCATAAGCAGAATAAAGTTGGTCTGAAACTCCACTATGATCTTCACGAGTTCTTCCATCACCTATACCCCCACTCATTAATCTTGATAATGATGGAAGTACATCTATTGGCGGGTAAATACCTTTCCTATAAAGTTCACGACTAAGTACTATTTGACCTTCTGTAATATAACCAGTTAAATCAGGGATTGGGTGAGTTATATCATCTTGTGGCATGACTAAAATAGGCATCTGAGTAATAGAACCTTCTTTTCCAGCAATACGACCTGCTCGTTCATATATTCCTGATAAATCAGTGTACATGTATCCAGGATACCCTCTTCTTCCAGGGACCTCATTTCTTGCAGCAGAAACTTCTCTTAATGCTTCACAGTAATTAGTTAAATCAGTTAAAATAACTAATACATGCATATTTTTTTCAAAAGCTAAATATTCTGCTGTTGTAAGTGCCATCTTAGGAGTAAGAATTCTTTCAATTGAAGGATCATCAGCTAAGTTCATGAAAACAGTTACTCTTTCAAGTGCTCCTGTTCTTTCAAAATCTTTCATAAAGAAGTTAGCTTCTTCGTGAGTAATACCCATAGCAGCAAATACAACTGCAAAATCTGTATCTTGTGCTTTAACTTTAGCTTGTCTTGCAATTTGAGCTGCTAATTCATTATGGGGTAATCCTGATCCTGAAAATATAGGTAGTTTTTGTCCACGAACTAACGTATTCATACCATCAATTGTAGAAATACCCGTTTGGATAAATTCTTCAGGAAATTCACGTGCAGCTGGATTCATAGGAGCACCATTAATATCTAATTCCTTTTCAGGGATTATCTCTGAACCACCATCTTTTGGCTTACCTGCACCATCAAAAATACGGCCTAACATATCTACTGAAACTCCAATTTTAGCAGTTTCACCAGTGAATCTTGTTTTAGTAGTTTTTGTATTAAGACCTGTTGTTCCTTCAAATACTTGAATAACAGCAAGATCTCCTCTAACTTCTAAAACTTGACCTCTTCTATGTTCGCCGTTGGGTGTTTCTATTTCAACAATTTCACTATAAGCAACACCCTCAACACCTTCAACAATCATTAAAGGTCCTGCAACTTCAGTAACAGTGGTGTACTCTCTTGTTTTTACATCGATATTCATCATTACACCTTATATTTAATTCAAATTACTTAATTGATTAACAATTCCATCTTGAATTTCCTTAACTTTAGTTGGGAAATCGTCTTCATGCACATATTTCATTCTACCTATCTCATCTTTAATTGGAACTGCTATAATTTCTTTTGATTCAACTCCGCGTTCAAGGGTTGATATAGCTTCTTTTTGGAATGAGACAATTGTTTTTAACATTTGATATTGTTTAGATGGTGAACAATATGTGTCTATATCATCATAAGCATTTTGCTGTAGAAAATCTTCCCTGATCATACGAGTAGTTTCTAGAGTAACCTGTTCACTGTCAGGTAAAGCATCTGGTCCAACAAGCTGTACAATTTCTTGAAGTTCAGATTCTTTTTGAAGTAAAACCATTGCTTCATCACGAAGTTCTCTCCAATCACTATCAGTATTTTCTTCCCACCATTTTTGCACACTATCAACATATAATGAATAACTTTGTAACCAGTTAATTGAAGGGAAATGTCTTTTATCTGCAAGGGATGCGTCCAATGCCCAAAATACTTTAGATATCCTAAGTGTGTTCTGTGTGACTGGTTCAGATAAATCTCCACCAGGAGGTGATACAGCTCCAACAATTGAAACAGATGATAATTTATCTTCTGTACCTATTGTAATGACTCTTCCTGCTCTTTCATAAAACTGAGCAAGTCTTGAAGCGAGATATGCTGGATAACCTTCTTCACCAGGCATCTCCTCAAGTCGTCCTGAAATCTCCCTCATTGCTTCAGCCCATCTTGAAGTTGAATCTGCCATAAGTGCAACATCATAACCTTGATCACGGAAATACTCAGCAATTGTAATTCCTGTATATACACAAGCTTCTCTTGCTGCAACAGGCATGTTAGAAGTATTTGCAATAAGAACTGTCCTATCCATTAATGGATTTCCTGATTTTGGATCTTCTAATTCTGGAAAGTCTTGAAGTACTTCAGTCATTTCATTTCCACGTTCACCACAACCAACATAAACAATGATATCAGCATCTGCCCATTTAGCCAATTGTTGCTGTGTAACTGTCTTACCTGATCCAAATGGTCCAGGAATAGCAGCTGATCCACCTTTAGCAACTGGGAAAAATGTATCTTGAGTTCTTTGACCAGAAATTAAAGGGACATCTGGATCAAGTTTTTCTTTACATGGTCTAGCTTGTCTAACAGGCCATTTCTGAAGCATTTGAACTTTTTTAGGACCATTATCAGTTTCTATCTCAGCAATATCCTCAACAACAGTATATTCATCAGAATCCACTATGCTAGTAATTTTTCCTTCAGTTGTAGGTGGTACTAAAATCTTTTGTAAAACAGAAGATGTTTCTTGAACTTCACCAAGAACATCTCCTCCTTTAACTATATCCCCTACATTTGCTGTGGCTTTAAATGTCCACTTTTTTTCTTTATTGATAGATGGTACATCAACACCTCTCCCAATAAATGAACCAGTTAATTCTTTAATAACTTCAAGTGGTCTTTGAATTCCATCAAATATAGAACCCATAATACCTGGTCCTAGTTCAACAGATAATGGTCCACCAGTACTTGCTACTTTCTCTCCAGGTTTTAAACCTGCAGTTTCTTCGTATACCTGAATGGTTGCAGTATCACCTTCAAGCTCAATGATTTCACCAATAAGCTCGCTGTTACCTACTCTAACCATTTCATACATTTGAGTTCCCCTCATACCATCAGCGACGATAACAGGTCCCGCAATCTTAATAATATTTCCTTCAGTAATCATTTAATCATCTCTACCCCAATAACACGCTTAATGAGTTCACTCATCGGGTCAACTTCTCTTTCAGATGAGCCAGATTTATCTGGTATCTCAATAATCATTGGTAATACACTAGATCCAATTCTTTTATTAATGTATTCTCTTATATTATCTGCAATTTTTTCTGTAATAATTATAATGGATAAATTATCCTTAATTAATTCATTGAGTGCATGTTCAGCTTCTTCATTATTATTAACAACATACTCTTCTTTTATCCCAGCAAGTTTAAAGCCAATGACAGTATCACCATCACCAATAACAGCCACAGATGAACTCATAATAACATCTCCTCTAAAGCAGATTGTGAAAGACCAGCTTCTCTTTTAGCTCTTACAATAATCTTAAGGTTTTTAATCTCTTTCTCTTTTTTATTTGTATATCCAATAATGGGACCAACACCCAATGGGTTTTTCAGTGCAAGAGAATTAGCATAATTTGATAAGTAAGAATCTAAAGCTTTCTCAAATATTGAAACTGAACCAGATTCATTGTAAATATCAACTGTTTCATTAAGAACTGGGAAGTAATCTGTATTTTCTAACCCATTAATAATTCCAGTCACATTTTCTGATTCTATTAAATCTTTTAGTTTCCACTCTTTAATTTGATATCCATCTTCAATAATATGGGGAGCTATAGTTTCATAGTTTAAACCATCAACTTTACTCCTAAGAATTATTTTAAGATTTGCAATATCAACTTGTGATCCTATATATGAATATAGGATTCTTGTATTATCCTCAGCTGGCACATTAGCTGCTGAGAGAAGACTTTCTAGATAATATTTATCTAATGCTGACTCTAGATGTAAAACCGTCTTAGTTTCTTTATAATTATTTAAAGCATTCTCTAAAACTGAACCATATTCAGTTCCATCTAAACCAGCTACAACATCCTCAACAGTTCTTGAATCAATTAACTGTTCAAATGTATGATAAAGACTACCTACTGGAATTAAAAGTTCTTCAGTTTTTTCATTGGTTAAATTAGCTTCTTTTGATACTAATAAAGTTTTTATATTTTCTATATCTGATTTCTTAGCCAAAACTTTAAAAACTTTTTTTATATTATCAGGAACTATTCTTGAAATTAAATTATAAGTTTCTCCAAGTTGAATATCTAATACTTTTTCAATTTGATGATTTACCGCTGTCGCTATTAAATCTTTTTCAAAGTGAGTATCTACATGAAAACTATAATCTGGAAAACCTCTAAGATAATGTATAATTTCCTTACCACTATCAGCTTCAATAAAATCGGCAAATTGTTTTTCATCAAACAATCTTCCTTTTCTTGCTCTTATTTTAGCATTTGGAAGGAGATAAGGATAAATATCCAATACTGGTCTACTCACAATAACAACTACAACGGCTCCAATAACAAGAAGTACAATTACCACTATCGCAAGAAATGATTCATTTGTAATTCCTAAAGAAGTTATAATTGTAGTTAAATCTTCAGCCATAATAAATTCTCCTAACTAAATAATATTTTAGAAACTTCAAAACGTAAAACTTTTTTATATCTTAACAACCGAGCTTCAATAGTATTATTAATCTCAATTTCACCATTTTTAGTTTTTAAAACAACTCCTCCAATGGTTTGAATTGAATCACCAAATTGGAAAGTGGTGTCTTTTCCAGTTTTAGTTTTAACTTCAGTAGCTATATCATTAGTAATATTTTCAATTTTAGCTTTATCTTCACTTTTACTGTGTATTATGATATCTCCACCATCTATCTCAATAGCTGCTTCTTTAATAATTTTAAGTAAAGAATCAATATACTGCTTATTTGAACTTGAAGCTATTTGCTTTAACTCGTCAGTTGCTTTAGTAAATGATTCTTCAATTACTTCTTCTCTTGTTTCTAACTCTAATCTTCTTGCATTCATCTTAGCTTCAGATATTATTTGCTGATGTCTCATTATAGATTGCTTATTTGCATCATCCATAATTCTCTTTTTTTCCAAATCGGCATTTTTAGATCCTATCTCTTCAAGAGATTTAATCTGTGATTCTGCTTCTTGGATAATCTTATCAGCTTTTACCTGAGCTTCAGAGAGAATGCTTGAAACTATTTTATCTGCTCCAGAGCTCATAAATAAACCTCCTAACCACCTAAGATTCCGCCGAATACCATAAGTAATATAGCGATCAAGAATCCATAAATAGCCTGAGTTTCAGGCAACGCAGTAAATATAATACCACGAGCAAACATATCATTATCTTCTACAACAGCACCAACAGATGAAGCGGCTGCAATACCTTGACCCATACCAGAACCAAGACCAGCAAAACCAATTGAAGCTCCAACACCAATAGCAACAAGACCAGAACTTACATCAAGACCTTTTCCTCCACCGAGCAATCCTGAAAATACTAATAATAATATAGCAATCAAAAAACCATAAATAGCCTGAGTTTCAGGCAACGCAGTGAAAATAATACCACGAGCAAACATATCATTATCTTCAGCTACAGCACCAACACTTCCTGCTGCTGCTATACCTTGACCTAAACCTGAACCTAAACCTGCAAAACCAATAGCCACTCCAGCACCAATAGCTGCTAAAGCAGTTCCTAATTCTATCACTACCATTTTTAACTCTCCATTATTAATAATTTTTTATTTAAATAAATCATATATAATTAAAATACTTAATTTTAATACAAATAAACTAAAAATTTCATATTATTTATATTTAATTTTTTATAAAATAAATTTTTATAAACATTAATTATTTTTTAATTTTGTAATTATTCTCTTTGCAACAAATGGGCTGAATTTATTTTTCCCATCAATGAAGAATTGGGAAAAAAATTCAACATAATGCAAACGAAGTGAATTGATGAAAGCACCTAACACCTGGAAAAGGAAGTTTACAATATGACCTGCAATGAAAATAAATATTGCAAGAATCAGTGAAAGATATGGAACTGGGAGCATAGTATCAACCATTCCAGCTATGATATTAACTGTCATTGCTATACCACCAGTTGCCAAACATAATGCTAAAAGACGAGCATAGGATAAAATATTACCAAGCCATGAAAACACATCCATTACTCCATAAAATCCATTAGCATAAATTAATATGGCAAAAGTCAGTACTATTAAAACTCCACCAATACATTGACCTATAATTCCAATAGACGGTAACAAGAAACCCACAACTAAGAATAAAATACCTAATTCAAAAACAAACCAAATAAGTTGTGAACCTAATGCTTCTTTCTTTTCACCATATCTAAAATTATTAATTGCACCTAATAAGAAACCTATATTTTCATAAATAATACCAAATCCAATAGCTACTATAAGAATATTTTCAGGGTGTTTAAATGCATCAAAGGCTGGAACAACAGTTGGAAGATTATATGCAAAGAACCTAAAAGAAAAATCACCTAAAAAACCATTGGTTGCAAAACCTAAAACTATAGTCCACAACCCACAAGCAATAATTATCTTACCAAAATTGCCCATAGTTTCATTAATTTTACCCATTCCCCTAATAAGAATAACACCTAAAATTACTAGCATTATCCCATAAAAAGCATCTGTTAAACAGTAGCCAAAGAAAAATGGGAACATTATAAAAACAAGTAAAGTTGGATCAATTGCATTATATCTTACATTTGAATACATACCAACAAGAAATTCATATGGTTTAGCAATTTTAGGGTTATCTTGAAGAACTGGAACCTCACTATCATCTTCTCCAACATCTTCAACTTCAACAACCGAATAACCTTCAGTTGAAGAATCAACTAAACTTTTAACTGTATCCATTTTCTTTACAGGAACCCAAGCCTCTAAGAGTGTGGTTTTATTAGTTTCTCCAAATGAAGAAAAAATTTCATTCTTATCTTTTTCTATTTCAAGTTGTTCTTTAACAATAGCTACATCATCATCATATTTTTCAGCTATTTCTTTAAGCTTTAAATTCAGTTGCGATTTATCATTTTCTAAAGACTCTAACTCCAAATTAGCTGAACTAATAATTTCATCTGGCTTACCAGAAACATTACCAATTTCAATTCTTTCAAAATCAAAATTTCTAGTTAAAGAATTAAACTCATCCTTAAATTCGCTTGAAATAATAATAAGAATAAGTTTTTTCAATTCGTCTTCATCATTAAAGGATTTTCTATATAACTTATCTGTTAATTTACTTGATTCATTTTTAAAATTATCAAGTGATTGTTTATCAATCCTACCAACTACAGTAAAAGTGTATTTAGTTTCATTTAAAAGACTTAAATCAAAATCAAAATCTTTTAACTTATTGGCTAATACAATATTTGAATTAATTTCACTTTTTCTATTTTCAAGGGCTGTTAATTTTTCTTCTATAACTTTAGTATGGGACTCAACTTCATTTAAAAAAGATTCCGCCTTACTAACTAGTTCTTCTCCAATAACATCTTCAACTTCAGTTATTTTAGGTATCTCAGGACTTATAAAAGACTTTATCATGTCTTTAATACCAACCTCTCCCAAAAGAGCATCGGTTAAAACTTCTGATAAGCCACTTGCTTTCATTAAAAGTGAAGAAAGTTTACTTGTTAAATGTGTAACCTTAGAATGATTCAGGAGTTCTCCCCATTTAGGATCTTGCTGAATGCTCTCAGATATATCATTTATCTGCACAATACCTTCTTCATGTAATGAATTTACAATAGAGTGAGAATATTTATTCAAAGTTACTACTTTAATTTTTCGCATTCTTGCAGTTCTAAACATTCTTTCACACTATAAAATATTTTTTACAATAAAAGATGATGCTTCATCTATTTTACTTATAGATGCATCTTTAATAGTTTTAACATCTACCTCTGCTTTAGTAACCACGGCTTTAGCTTCTTCTTTTGCATTGGCTTCTGCTTTAGAAATAATATTTTTTGCTTCATCTTCTGCTGATTTTTTAGCTATTTCCAAATTTTCATCGGATTTTATCTTAGATTCTTCAATTAACTCATTAGATTTAGTTTTAGAATCTTCAATAAGTTGATCAGCATCATTCTCAGTTTTTCTTATCGTTGTGATAGCATCTGAAATTGTCACCATTAATACTCACCATTATAATTATATGAAAAGTTTAGATACCGTAAAAAAGTAGTAGGTTATTTCAATTAATCATTTTCATCCATTAACAACCTTATTTCATTAACTTAACTATTTTTTTTAAGATAATTTTATAAATTCAAATTGAGAAAATCCCACTTAATAATTTACAATACCAAAATTTATGAATATTTATTAATATAAGTTTTACTATTAAATTAATTAGTATTTAAATATTACAATTTACTTAAATTTTTAATTTAACTTAAATTATATAAATTAATTAACTTATATATAAATATATTATTATTTAACTTATATTTAATAATAAACTAATTAGACTATATTTATATTATACTTTATTTAAAATATTAAAACTATTTCTCATTTATTAGATTTATCTTTACTGCACAGATGCATAACAATAGCAGATAGAATTAAGAAGATACCTATAGCAGAAAAAACAATATTAGAATAAAATGACAAGTAAACTAAAGCAATGAGTAAAATTATAATGCCCTCAAATGATAAAAAAAATTTACGTAACTGAGGTTTAAAAATTACTAAGGGATAAGTGATTCCAATAATTATCAAAGTAAAATTAATTACAATATCATTCTGTCTAACTTCTTCACTGAAAAGGGTAAAACATCCTAAAGCAATGAATATAATTGCAAAAAGTATTGAAAATATCTTTTGATGTCTTAAAACCATGATAAACTCTCAGGTTATATTAACTTAGATTTAATTTAGTAACTAAATGTTTATGTTTTATACTTAAAATTCTTGATTTAATTTTTATTTCTCTTTTTATACTTACTTTAATCATCAAAGGAATATCTTATCTTACACATCTAAATAGGCTTATTTTAATTATTTGATAAAGATTTATATTACTTATCTAATGAAGCATTAAGTTCATCTTCTTCATCTAATGAAGTTAATAACTCTCCCCATGCTTCTAATGACTCTTTAGCTGTTTGATCATCTAAAACTTCAATAGCATATCCTGCATGAACAAGAATATATTTACCTACCTCCATATTATCAACTAAATCTAATTTTATTCTATGTTTCACTCCACCAAAATCAGCGAAGCCAATATTATTTTCTTTATCTAACTCTATAATCTGAGCTGGAGCTGCAATACACATAAAAATCATTCCTTACAAAGTTTTTATTATTTAATTATAAAATTATTATTTAAAGAATAAATTAAAAAATTAGTAAGTATATACTAATCTTAAAAAATTGTACAACAATTCTAAAAAATATCATTTTTAATACAGTAACTTACCTGTACAAACTGATTTTTATATAAGAGCTTCAATGAAAAAAATATATTGTAAAATTTTTTAACTATTACTATATTTGTTTTTTAAATATATAACTTTTTCTATTATTTTTTTATACTACTACTAATTGCATATTTAAAACAGGGGCATATTATTAGTAGCATAAGATCCTAAAAAAGACTCAAGCTCTCTATTTCTAAATGAAGTGTGACAATATTAACTTTTACCCATATATTTTTTTAGTGATTTTAACCTGTATTATTATCCGTGCAAATACTTCTTAAATTTTCTTTAGTTGTTTTTAAATAGTAAGAATCATTTAACATTTCTAATGCTCTAAGCAACCTATTTTTATCAAAATCAATGATTACAGATTTGTTCCTACTTTATTTGAAGATGCTCCTTTTTTATAGGTTTTATAAAGATAAACAAAAATTGGTCCCATCAATTCTATCTTAAACTCATCGTCTGTAGATAAATCTATTGCTTCATGGATCTGACGAAGAAAAGATGACCCACATTCATAATGAACTTTTATATAATTTTCTTGGAGTATAAGTAATTAATAGCTATTTCTTGCATTAAGAATTAATTATATTGTATGAAATTAATTATCCACCATATATGATTCTGATTAATTGTATTTCATCACCATGACTAATTACTTCATCTTCAACAACTATGTCTCCATTTTTCTTAGTGACAACTGACTCTGATGAAATATCTAATTCATCTAATAAATTTTTTATAGTTTTATTTTCATTGCCTAACTCTTTATCTTCTATTTCAGTTCCAATCTTAACTTTAAAAGTCATTTATTAGACCACCCTCATATTTATTGTAAATTAATTATTTTATTGTATTCTATTAAATGTTTTTATATATATACTTAACGATTATATATTCTATATTGTATTGGTAAAAAAATAAAATTTTACAGTGGTTTCATCACACAATAACTATTTGAAGTTTCTAATTTTTATGCTTGAGGCATAAATTTAATTTAAAATATGATATATATGGCGCTGTAAATTTAGGTGGGGTTTTTCAAATTGAAAATTCATAAACCCAATCTAAAAAAACAATTACATGTACATCTACTTATTTTAGGGTGCTTTTAGAAATTTTAAGATGAAAATCACACATGTAATTGTACAGTGCCTAAAATGGGTACTGTAAATTTTGCAAAACACACAAGTTTTAAAATAAAGAAAAACTTCATTTTTCTAACTTTAAAAAACAAATTTTTAAAATAAAAAAAATCCATCACTTTTTAATGCTATATTAATTAAATTGTTCTCTTATTTAAACATTACTTTTAATTCATTCCATAAATTTTTTAATTATAATTAATTTAATGGTTACGAGTTTAATTAATTAAAATTATTTTATAAATTAAAAGAGATGATTTTTATTATTAAAATTTTAATAGATCCAAAATTCTTAAAAATGTTATTATTTAAATTAAATTATGATAAATTGATGTTTTCAATAAGTTAAAATAATTTTCTTTTATTTGATGAAAAACTGTACTGTAAAATTAACATGAGTAAATAATGTCATCTGATATAGATTCAGATGATATATTGGTTTTTTGGGGTTTATAACAGCTACAATATCCTCATTTAAGTAAAATTTTAGACATTAATAAACCAAGTTTTGAGAATAATTCATCACCACTTTTTACATTCATTAAATAAGAAATATATAAATAAATATAAAATATTAAATATAAAACTTATGGGAAAAAATTGTTCATATGCAAATGATGGGATTGTAAATAATAAAAACCTTGAAAAATTATTAAAATCGTCAAAACCATGTCCACTTTGTCTAAATATGACCTTAAAAAAGTTTAAAGCAATAGATCAACAATTATGTGTTAAAAGACTTAATAATAATTTTGCAAAATGTAAATGTGGAAAAAGATCATTGGATATTATCATGGCACATGTTTTAAAGATAGTAAATGAACATGAAATGTTTAAAAAACCACTTCTACTTAAAAATGGGCCAAAGCCATTAGTACGAATTCTTGAAACTGAAAATAAATTTATTAATCTAAAAAAAGATTCATTAATATTATTACATCCAGATTTTAATGAAAAAATAGCTAACATTCTTATTAATGAAGTTGATGAAGTATTTGGTGTTTTAAAAGGAAATTCTAATGTTTTAGTTGGAAATTTAACCAAAAATAATTCCTTAAATTCCTACGAGCTATTGGCAGGTTGTGATGTGCGATGTGATATTGTAAAAAGTCCTGCTGGGAAAATAATTATTAATAAGAAACAATCACTATTTCACCTTGAATTTTCACCATCAATTGAAAATAAGATTTTAAAATTAGATAACTATTTTAAAGGCGAATTTATTGATGATGAAAATATTAAAAATATAAGTATTTTAGATGGAACATGTGGAACAGGCTCACTTGCAATATATTCCCTAAAATACGGATTTGAAAACATATATTTCAATGATATAAACAATGCTGCAATAGAAGCAAGTATAGTAAACCTCAAAGCAAATGGTTTTAATGTGAAAACACCTGAAAAACATTCCACTAATGATAATGATTTAGTTGCTTATGGTGATATGTTTAAAGTTTACAATGGGTCAATTGAAGAGTTTGCAAGAAAAGTAATCTCTGGAAAAATAGTTATTAAAAATGAAAATGATATTAATGATTTTAATTATGATACAGATAAGTTTGACTACTGTATCCTTGACATTTATCCTCAAGAAGATCCAGATTACTTTATAAAAATAGCTAAGAAAATAGCTAAAAATATAATTTTAATATAGTCATTTAGCTAAACTTTAATTTTATAGTAATTTATCGGAAGTTTATAAACACATTTAAAGGTCACAAAAAACTTTAAAAGTTATTTAATAAATTTAAAATACCTAATTTAATTTTTATATCATCAATAATATACTTTAAAAGTTAATGGGTGCAGTATAATAAAATTCATTGTGTTTTTTAATTAAAATTAAAGATTATCTGAATGAATATAAATTCTTAAGATTATTGAGAATTTCTATTAGCCTAAGTTTATATTACTTTTTAGTATATTGTTATTTTATAATGCATTAAGAGATATGGTGGGGGAATATTCACATTAGGCAATCTTGATATTCTGGGTTATGATAATGATGATGAGTGGTTAGAGGAAGTATTGTTTGATAATAATACTGCAGGTATTGATGGTGGTGCAATAGATAGTTTCTCAAAATTAATATTAAATAAAGTAAATTTCCAGAATAATAAAGCATCTGATGGTGCTGCAGTAAAATCTCA
>JAITXE010000048.1 GCA_031284925.1 Methanobrevibacter sp. | reverse complement strand
TTTTTTTTAATTTAAAAATTATTTACTTGTGCTATGCCAACAATTACAGAAATGACAATAATAAATTCCATTAGGCTTTTTATAATCACCCCAGTCTTCTTTTTTAAATCTATCTATATCTTTTTTTGCTTCATTTTCAGATGAATACTGTTTTTTAACTTTTTTTGCCTGCATGCAATATTCTTCCACGAGATTATGTTCCATGAACCCTATTTTTAGACGATGTTTCTCTAATTGTTTTTTTGCTTTAGGGCTGTGATTATTTGGTTTTTTATTTGAATTATTATCTCTTGAAATAATACTAACAAATTCTTCATCCATCTGGAAAACTTCAGTTGTAGATTTCTTTACTATCTCATCCTCTTTCTTTTTTAAATTGTTATTCTTATAGACTATTTTTTTTATCTTTCTCCTTTTTGCCATTTAATCACCTATTATATTAAATCTATTATAAAATTAATACTTTTTTTAAATTTAATTTTAGTATTGCACATTATAAATTAATATAAAATCATCTTTAAATGTAAACATACATAAACTTTAATAGATAATGAATAACTATAAAAATTTAATTTATTAAAAAAATATTATTAAATTGATTAATGAATAAAGGGAAAAATAATGTTAACTAATTCTGAAATGGAATATATTGTGGAAAATATGGGGAGAGTGCCTAATTCTCTTGAAGAGGGCATGTTGGATATAATGTTTTCAGAGCATTGTTCATATAAAAGTAGTAGACCATTTTTAAAGATGTTTCCAACTGAGGGGGAAAACATAATTATGGGTCCTGGAGATGATGCTGGTATTGTTTCAATTAATGATGATTATGCTCTTGCAGTTGGAATTGAAAGCCATAACCATCCATCAGCTATTGAACCTTATGGTGGTGCTGGAACAGGAATTGGGGGTATTTTAAGGGATATTATCTCAATGGGTGCAATGCCAATAGCTTTATTAGATTCTCTTCATTTTGGGCCTTTAGAAGATCAAAAATCAAGGTATTTATTTGAACATGTTGTAAAAGGTATTTCAGATTATGGTAATCGTGTGGGAGTTCCTACAGTTGGGGGTGAACTATCATTTCATGAATCTTATAAGAAGAACCCTCTCGTGAATGTTATGTGTGTAGGACTTCTTCCTAAGAAAAACCTTGTAAAAGCAGTAGCACCAAATATTGATGATGTTTTTTTACTTATGGGAAGTACAACTGGGCGTGATGGAATACATGGTGTGACTTTTGCGTCAGTTGAATTAACAGAAAGTTCTGAGATTGATGATAGACCAGCTGTTCAAGTTGGAGATCCTTTTACTAAAAAAAAGGTTCTTGAAGCATCACTTGAAATATTAGAAAAGATTGATGTAACTGGTGTTAAGGATCTTGGTGGTGGTGGATTAACATGTTGTATAAGTGAACTTGTGGATAAATGTGATAATGGTGCAGAGCTTTATTTAAATAATATTCCTCTTAGAGAAGATGAAATGACACCTTATGAGATTATGTTATCAGAATCCCAAGAAAGAATGGTTTTTGTTATTAATCCAAAATATGTTGATGAGGCAATAGCTATTTGTGATAAATATGAAATTCCATCTGCTGTTATTGGTAAGGTTACAGATAATCATGATTTAATAATTAAACAATCCAACACAACAATAGCTAATCTACCATCACACCTTTTAGCTGACCCACCACACTTAAATCGTGAAATAAAAGAAGTTAAAAAAGAGGATGTTTCTGTTGATATTAAAGATATGTCTCTTGAAAAAGCTATTATTGGTCTGTTATCTCACCCAGATATTGGGAGTAAAAAATGGGTGTATAATCAGTATGATCATGAAGTTCAAATTAAAACTATTATAAAACCAGGTGATGATGCTGCAGTATTAAAAATTAATAGTGAACTTGCAATTGCATTAAGTTGTGATTCAAATGCCATTTACACACATTTATCACCTTATGATGGGGGAGCTGGTTCTGTTGCTGAAGCTGTTAGAAATGTGGTTTCTATGGGTGCAAAACCATATACACTTGTTGATTGCTTAAACTTTGGAAATCCTGAAAATCCTGAAATCCTTTGGAGTTTTAGTGAGTGTATTAAGGGAATGTCAGATCTTGCAAACAGCTTTAAAACCCCAATTATAAGTGGTAATGTAAGTTTCTATAATGAAAGTGAAGATATGAAAATTAATCCAAGCCCTATTGTTGGTGCTATTGGTGTGGGGAAGATTAAAAACCTTAAAACTTTAGATTTTAAAAATACTGGAGATAATATAATAGCTATTGGAACAACATATAATGAACTTGATGGTTCCATATACCATAAAGTTTTCTTTAATCTAGAAAAAGGACATCCCCCTAAAGTAAGAATTGAAAATGAGAAAGCTATCAATGATGAAGTATTAATGATTTTAGATGGTGATTATGGAGTAACAGCTATTCATGATTGTTCTGCTGGTGGAATAGCTATTTGTTTATCTGAAATGGCAATAGCTGGGAACTTAGGTTGTGAAGTTGAAATAAATAAACTTGTAAATGAAGGAAATATTGGTTTAAATAATCTTCTTTTCTCTGAAAGTCATGGAAGATATTTAGTAACCATTAAAGAAGAGTATTTAGATAAGTTTTTAAATGAAATTAAAGTTCCATGTAGTTGTATTGGTGAAGTTAAAGGAAATTCACTTAAAATATTGGATGATAATATTTCAATTGATGTTTTAAAATTAAAAGAAGCTCATGATAATTCTATTGAAAAGCATATGCAATGATTTAATAATTTCCCCCATAATTCAATCTTAAAACAATTATTCTTTAAAAAATAATTAAGTTAAATTAAATACTTATCCTATAAAATAATACTTTATTAATAAACCACTATTTTTTAATAAATTTTATATTTTAGCCAATTCTAAATTTAATGGCACTGTAAATTATATGTGCGATTTTTTCTATTTTAAATAAATTTTAGATTATTGTACTTCTATTTGAGTTTGAACTGAGTGAGTTATTTCGATTTTATCATTTAAAGTATTTCTTATTTTTTTAGCTAAGGCGTCTGCTAAGTTTACTGGTACAGCATTACCGATCATTTTATAAGCATTATTTAGATTATCATAATAAAAAATAAAATCATCAGGGAAAGTTTGTATTCTTGCACATTCTCTAACAGAAAGTCTTCTATAAGGATTTTGGTGTTTGGGTCAAAAACCATTTTATCTTTTTCTATTTTAATCATTTTACTTGCTTGAGGGTGACAAGGGGCATGACGACCTCCTGCTTGAATAGGGGATGATTGTTCATTCCATCCTCTAACACGATTTCTTGACATATAAATTGAAGAAAATCCACCAGCCATATGGTTCATGATTTGCAACAGATAAATTATCAAAATTAGACTTATTTTTTTCTAAAGCTGGAGTTGAATCTGGTAAATCTCCAATACTTTCTTTTAATGTAATCTTGTTTTTTGTGGTTCTGGAAAAGAAAAAATTTTATCAATTTTCCCATTAAAACCTATGATGAAAACTCTCTTACGATCTTGTGGAA
The DNA here is from genome assembly GCA_031284925.1 of Methanobrevibacter sp. Classification (GTDB taxonomy): domain Archaea; phylum Methanobacteriota; class Methanobacteria; order Methanobacteriales; family Methanobacteriaceae; genus Methanovirga. The sequence goes on along the minus strand of JAITXE010000048.1, from coordinate 72,120 downwards.
CATTATATTCTGAAGCATTTAAAGTTTTGTAAGATAAATTATAACCTATCTCTTTAAAAGAGAGTGTTAATTTTTTAAATTCATTAAAATGGGTTTTACATACCATCCCAGGCACATTTTCCATTAAAAAGAAATTTGGCTTTTTTTTCATTGATTAATCTGTGATAATGTTTTAGTAATTGTCCTCTTGAATCATTCCTTCCTTTCATAGAACCTGCAAGACTCCAACTTTGACAAGGAGGACCACCTATAAAACCATCGACTTTAGGAATTTCATTACTTTCAAGATCTTCAATGCTTTTTTTATTAATTTTTATGCTATGATTTTTAGTATATGTTTCATGACATCCTTTCCAGTTATCATTAGCAAATATTATCTCAAATCCTGCTTTTTCAAATCCTAACTCTAATCCTCCAATCCCACTAAAAAATGATGCTACTTTCATGTTTTTATACCTTCTTATACATTATTAAAACTGAATTAATTAATTTCGCAGAATTATTCTGATTTTTAACCTTAATTTTCTTTATGATAATTTTTTTATCTGATTCTATATTAATCCTGTCTTTTTTTGGAAATGATTCATATTTTTCTTGTCTCATTAAAGAAATTAATGTGAAGTTATTTTCATCAAAGTCAGGGAGAATATATTTAAAAACATTCATAGGATGCTCAATACCCCACATATCCCTAACTCTCAAATAAGTTATTCCTAATGGATCAACCATGTTAATTCTTGCTAATTCGTTAGTTTTTGATAATTCTATATTTGAGTCTATAACTAATCTTTTTATGATTTCTGAAATCTTTTCATAAGTACTATATTCTGCAGCATATAAATCCTCATAAACAAAAAAAGATTTATAATAATACTATTTTTAACAATGCCTATAGCATAAATAATATCTTTTTCACCCTCATTTTGAATAATTTCTTTACAGTCTTTGGTTATTCTTGAATCATTAGCTCTAATTTTAGATTTTGGGTAAGATCTGTTTAAAGCTATAGAATTTGGTTTTTTCTCTATTTTTTTAACTTCTATAGCATCCCCCTTTTTTATTATGCTATCTGGAGGATTATTTTTATTACCTAACCATGAAAAGATTTCACTATGTTTTTCCTCTTTATTTAATAGATTAAAAGAATTAGCAAATGAATCTTTAATAAAAAATTCTAATCTAAGACCCTCACTATTTATTCTATTATTAGTTATAATAATCTCTGAAAAATATATTTCTTTTAAATTTTTGTTTTCAAATTTAAATGTTGTCTTATATTTTCTTAATACTTTTTCAGTGAAAAATATTATTAGGTGTAAAGTTTATTACATTGAAATGTTATAAAAATAGATTATTGATATTATCCATAACTTATCAAAAAAATACTCCTCAAATTATTAAACTTAAGAAAATGAATTATTATCTTATTTGAATATTGATTTTTGAAATCTAAAATAGGTTTTTGGATAATTAAAATAGTTATCAGGTGATTAAATGATTTTATCTGAGTTAATAAGCATTAAAGATGCATTTAAAATCATGGATAAAACTCAAAAAGTTAAAGACTGTGAAATTATTCCACTTGAAGATTCTCATCTAAGAGTTCTTGGAGAAGATATTCACTCATATCATGATTCTCCACCATTTGATAAATCAGCTATGGATGGTTATGCTTTAATAGCTAAGGATACTTTTGGTGCAAGTACTGATACCCCTAAAACCTTAAATATCATTGAGGAGATAGGAGCAGGAGACTTTAGTGAAAAAGAAATAAGTGATAATGAAGCAATTAGAATAGCTACAGGTGCACCCATACCAAAAGGTGCTGATGCAGTTTTAATGGAAGAATTTACAGCATCAAATGGAGATAAAATAGAAATTCATACTCAAGTTCCCCCATCAGAAAATATAGTGCCCCAAGGTGAAGATATTAAAAAAGGAAAAAAGATCTTGGTTAAAGGAACCATCTTAAAACCATCTGAAATAGGTTTAATAGCTTCTGCAGGCTATGCTAAAATTAAAGTTTATAAAAAACCTAAGGTTAAACTATTAATAACAGGGAATGAATTAGTAAACCCATCTAAAACAATTGAAAAAGCCCAAATAATTAACTCAAATAAGTATCTAATATCCTCAATGATAAGAAGTATAGGTGGTATTGTGGACACGGAACATTTAAGAGATGATGCTGACTTAGTTAAAATAGCTATTTTAAAGGCAAGTAAAGAATTTGATATAGTTTTAACAACTGGTGGAACAGCCATTAGTAAAGGAGATGTTATTGTAGATGTAATAGACTCAATAACTGATGTTTTATTTCATGGTGTAGGTGTTCGCCCAGGAAGGCCCATTGCATATGCTGAAGTAGAGAATACTCCAATATTCATGCTTTCAGGATATCCAATAGCTGCAATCTCCCAGTTTGATATTTTCATAAGAAGATATATTTTTAAAATGCAATCTTTAAACTACGATCCAACAATAGTTAAAAGAGAATCAAAAGTAAAAATTCCATCTGATTTAGGTAGAACAGATTATGTTAGAGCATTCACAGATGATAAATATATTATCCGAGCATCAAATAAAGGATCAGGAATAATTCATTCAATGGTGCAATCCAATAGCTATTTAATCATTGATGATAATAGTGAAGGAATAGAAAAAGGAGACATGTCAAACATTATCTTCTTTAAATCAATGCTTCTTTATTAATAATTCATTATTATGGTTAAAAAATGTTAATAGATATAGTTTTATAATAGTTATTTTTATTAAAATTTAGTTATAATTAGAAATAATTGTTGCACAATTTATAAAAAAAGTTAAATATTATAAAAAAAAAGAAGAATATACTATGAATCAGAACATATTTAATTATACTCTAAAGGAAAAATTTTTAGCTGAAGAGAAAAAACATCTTTATATAATATTGTATCTATTTTGGGTTTAAATCTGTTTTTATTTGTGAAGGATCTTTTATTACTTCAGATAATATTTACATTTTGTTATTCTATTATAGTATCCAGCATATTTTTAATTTATAGATATCTTAAAATTGGTTTTTTAAATGAAAAATCATCTGAGATGAAACTTAAAAAGTATATTATTTAACTGGTAAAAAAGAGATTTCATCACAATTACCTGAAACTTATTATTATGGATATGTTAATGAAGCAATATATTACTCCACAATAACTATCAAAGCATGGAATAATGGATTATAAATATTCTTAAAAGTGCATTAAAAGAGTTAGATTAAAAATAATAATTTTAAAAAACTTAATATATAAACATTAAAGTCGTGTAAAAACCATGAAAGTAATCTGCTCAAGTGAAGAATCTCTTCATCGTCCTGAAGTGTTTAGATGGCAGGAAAGAATGAAATTAATGAATCCAATTGGTGATGTTGTTGTTCTTCTTCCGTGTAGTATGAGAAAGCCTTACTCAAATTCTAAATCTCATCAAGTATTTAGAAAACATACTAAACATTATCAAGAGTTAATTGTAACCTCACCCTTTGGAATTTGTCCAAGAGAAATGGAATCAACATTCCCCATACAATCCTATGATGTTCCAGTCACAGGAGTTTGGAGTCATGAAGAGAAAAAAATTGCTGGTGAACTTCTTAAAAATTATATCAAAGATAAAAATGTTGTTGCTAATCTCTCAAAAGGCTATGAAGAGGTGGCTAAAGAGTATCTTAATGATGTTATATATACTTGTAAAGATGGTAAGGTCACATCATCTGATTCTATTTACAATTTAAGGGAAGAACTTAGAAAGTTTCCAAGACTAAATAAAAGAGATAGACTTATGCATAAATTAAAATCAATAGCTATTTATCAATTTGGAGAATCTGGAGAAAAATTCATACCCGATGATATCTCCTTAAAAGGAAAATACCATAAAAAACTCATTTCAAATAAAAAACAAATAGGGCTTTTAAATAATAACACAGGATTATATTCCTTAACTCTTGAAGGTGGAGAAATATTAAAGAATTTAGGTCTAAAAATTATAGAAATCAATTTCAATTTAACTACAAACTCTTTACTTAACCCTGGAGTTGATAAAGCAGATCATAGCATTATTCCTAAAGATGAAGTGGTCATTATTAAAGATGATGAAGTTGTGGGTGTTGGAAGATCCATTATATCAGGGAAAGAAATGGAAGAATCAAACAGGGGAATGGCTGTTAAAATACGTAAAAGAGTTAAAAAAAGAAATAATTTAATTTAGATAAAAATGAAAATTGGAAATTTTACCATAAAAACATCAGAAAATGTATATGAACCATCAGATGATAGCTATTTATTAGCTAAAAATCTCATGATTAAAAAAGGTGATGAAATATTAGAAATAGGAACAGGAACAGGGATTATAGCTATGAATGCTTCAATATTAGCCAAATCTGTAATAGCTACAGATATTAACTATGATGCACTGAAATTAGCAGAAAAAAATATTAAATCCAATAAAATTAAAAACATTAAACTTTGTTATGGAAACCTTTTCAATCCAGTGCAAAATAAGAAATTTGATCTAATTCTCTTTAACCCACCATACTTACCAACGGATAAGGAAGATATTTTAGAAGATGACTTAAATTATGCTTTTGACGGTGGAATAGATGGAATGAAAACCATAACCTCATTCTTAAATCAATTAAAATCCCATCTCAAAGATAAAGGAAAAGTTCAGATGATTCATTCTTCACTCTCTAAGGTCGAAGAAACAATTCGTATCCTAAAATCAAAAGGGTTTCAAACTGAAATAACAGCGAAAGAAAGATTTTTCTTTGAAGAGATAGTTTTAATAACAGGATTTTTAAAAGAATAATAGTATGTCTAAAATGATGGTGGTGTATGTAAATACATTCACAATAAATTATTTTATATAGTTTGAAACATATATTTTAATAATAATTATTTTTGATTAAAGTTTTCTTTAATTTGTAAATCTAAATCTATTATAATTTTATATTAATTTTATGCTTTAAAAGAACCTGTGGTCTAGTCTGGAATATGACACGGGACTTCGGATCCCGAAATCGAGGGTTCAAATCCCTCCAGGTTCGTTCTTTTACTTTTTCTGATTTATTTAATTGATTCCGCTATGGATTTTCCAGCTAAAAATCCTGTTGAAAATGCCATTTGAAGATTGTATCCTCCAGTTAATCCACATGGTTCTAATAATTCTCCAGCAAAAAATAAACCTGGGATTATATTAGATTCCATTGTTTTTGGATTTATTTCATCAGTTTTAACGCCACCACATGTAATCATGGCTGATTTTCTTGAAAAAACTCCATTTAAATTAATTGTTAGGTTTTTTAAATTGTTTATTATTTTTCTTTTTTCAGACTTGGATAAATTAGATAATTTTTTATCTTCACTGATTTCTATTACATTTAAAAAGTAATCAATGAACCTTTTTCTTAAATAATATTTTAAATAGTTTTTAAGAAGAGTTTTTCCTTTTAAAGATAAATCACCTATTATTTTCTTATTTAATTCTTCTTCAGTTAAATCTGGTATTAAGTCTATTGAAATAGCTTTATTTTCATTATAATAATTACTTAAATTTAAGATTTCTGGACCAGATAAACCGAAATGACTTATTAAAACATCTCCTCTTACTCTATTTTTTTCACCGAGAAATGATACTTCAACGTCTCTTAATCTTAGCCCAGAAAGTTTTTGAAGATTCTTATCATTACTTTTAAATGAGACCAATCCTGGTTTAATTAAAGATATATTATGTTTTAAAGTTTTAGCTATTTCATATCCCTCTCCTGTTGAACCTGTTTTAGGATAGGATATTCCTCCAGTTGATAATATTACTTTTAATGATTTTATATTATTTTTATCTTTAATGTTTATATTAAACTCATTATTTTCTTTAGTAATTGATTTTACATGACTATTTAATTGAACATTAATCTTTAGTTCATTTAGATAACCTTTTAATATTTTTAAAATTGAATTGGCATCCCCATTAATTGGAAAATATCTGCCATCTTGTTCTTGTTTAAATTCAAGTCCTTTCTCTTTAAAGATATTCAATAAGTCATTATTTGTAAATGTATAAAAACTATGTTTTAAGAAATTTTTATTACTAATATTAAATTTTAATAATTGCTCCTTAATATCTCTGCTGTTTGCTATATTGGATCTTCCTCCTCCAGTTAGCAATAATTTTTCTCCTAAATCTGTTTTTTCAATTAAGACTATTTCTCTTTCATGAGGTTTTAATATTTTCCCAATAGCTATTGCTGAAGCCATCCCTGCTGGACCACCCCCAACAATTGCAACTTTATACTTCCCCATGATTAACATCCTATGATTATGAAATAATAACTATTTAAAAATAATTCTATTTATTTACTTGTCCTTTTCTTTTTGGAGTATTATGTAAAAGGCCAATCCCAATAATTGCAGGCATCCATATATTTTATATTCTTTAACTCTTTTATTTTTTCAATTCCATCTTTATTTAAATTAAGATAAATATTATAATCAGGATATAACTTTAGATTAATACCATGAGCTTGAACTGGACAAAAATAATACTTTCCGTGAAATAAAGTATTACAAGCATATTTAATATCACATTTTTTAAAAAGATAAGTTAAATATCCTGGAATTAGTTGTTTTAAAAATTAATAAGAATAATCTTCATTGCAAAAAAGGGATGTAATCTCTTAAACATTTTATTGAACTTACTATCCATTTGATGTATGTTTTTCTTTTTACTTAAATAAAATTTAATTTCATAGCAAGTAACAACACGAATTCTATTGAATAAAAATTTATTAAACATTAATCACAAACCTTCATAATAATAATTTATTTCATGTACTGGTAAGCAATAAGTAGTTTAACAGCATCATCGAAAAGTATTATCTATATCGCCAATAGAACCCCCATATTCTAACTTTTTCCAATTCTTTTCAATAGCTTTCCTGTTTTTTTTAAATTTAAAAGCATTAATCCCATTAGCATCACAATTCATGCATAAATCAATGTTTCTTCAAGCAAATTTTTTATTAATGAGTTTAGTACTAATCTCTTTATATTTTCACCATTCCATATTTGCACTAAAGTATTTTCTTTTAATGATCCTAATGAAACTACCTAAGGTATCATATTAGTACATAAAGATATCCCTTAATAATCAATTGATTAACTGGTCTTAAACATGATGATTTCGTATTATTAATATTTATCATCCTGTATTAATTTAGTTATAATCATGTTGTTGACTCAAATGTATTTTTAATTGTTTCTAGTTCATGCGGAATGTTAATATCTTGGGGACATAATTGAATACATTTTTGACATTGTGTGCAATTAGATGCTCTATTTTTTGGTTCAACAAATTCTAGATAGTGATTTTTAGCTTCTTCTTTATCATCAATACTTAACATTAATAAATAATTATACCACACAAAACATTTAGGTATATCGACACCATAAGGGCAAGGCATACAATATTTACAATTTCCACATTCAATTCCTCTCATAGATTCATAAATCTCTTTTACTTCTTGAATTATTTCTTTTTCATTTGAAGATAAAGTATTTGGGCGTGATTTTGATGCAATACTTATGTTTTCTTCAAGCTCTTTTAAAGAACTCATTCCACTTAGCACAGTATTAACTTCCGTTTTATTGTATAAATATTTAAAAGCCCACCATGCAAATGTTCTGTTAATTTCTGATTTTTGAAAAATATCTTGAACTTTTAGTGGAACATTATTTACTAATTTTCCTCCTTTTAAAGGTTCCATTATAACAGTACCTATATTTTTTGAGTTAATATACTTTAAACCTTCAACACCTGCCTGATAACTTTCATCTAAATAATTTAATTGTGTTTGAATAATATCCCAATTATAAGATTTGATTATGGGATATAATATACTTAAATCATCATGAAAAGAAAACCCCACATATTTTGCTCTACCATCACTTTTAATTTCATCTAAAAAATTAAGAACATTTAATTCATACATTTTTGGCCAATGCACTTTATTAAGTGAATGTATAAGAAACACATCAACATAATCTGTTTTTAATTTTTTCAATTGTAAATTTAGATATTTATTAAAGTCTTCTTCTTCTTTTATATTCCATACAGGAAGTTTATCAGCTATTAAAACATCTTCCCTATAATTTTGGGAGAAAAATTCGCCAAGAACTGTTTCACTTGTTCCCCCATCTTTTGAAAAAAGTACTTTGTTATGATATACAAAAGAAGTATCAAAGTAATTAATACCATTTTCAACTGAATGGTTTAATAATTCAAATGTTTGTTTTTTATCTATTTTACTTCCATCATTAACATTGGTTATAGGGAATCTCATACACCCAAAACCTAAAATAGATACTTTTTCCCCAGTATTTCCTAATTTTCTATAAAGCATGAATTCTCCTCATATTTCCTATTTTAGCAGTGTAAATTACATGTATGATTTTTATCTTTAAAATTTATAAAATCATCTAAAAAAATAAGTTGATAGAATATGAACTAAATGTTTTCATGGATAAACTGATTTTTGAAATTTGAAACCCCACATGAGTTTTTACAGTGCCTAATTTATGGTGGTTTTGATAAAGTTCTTAATTTTCAAGTGAAATTTATATTATGACTTATATTCATTTTTAATTTTAAATAGTATAATTCATATTTATTTTAAAAATTTGTTAATTATAATTGGTATTATATAAATAAGAGTAATTTAAAGCAATATTTTAAAATTTTGCCATTGCTTTCATTTTTTAAGAACTTTATTAAAACTATTATATATAACTAAAAAGTAATAAATACATGAAAAAATTAAGTTAATAAAAATTCTTCAATGTTTAAAAATTAAATATCATTCTATGATAGCTTCTTTAAAAAATTCAGGAACCAATGATTTATACATTGGGCTTTTAAAGAGGATTTTAATATCTGTATCAAGTATATATGTATGACAAGAATCATCTTCTGCTCTCATACCTCTTCCGTAAGCTTGCATTAAAGTCATCACGGTTTTATATGAATACCAGCGTTGATCTTTTTTCCTTCTTTGATTAACTTGCTTATCTCCAAGGTAAGGAAATGGAACCTTGTAAATAACCTGAAATCTGCATTTATCATAAGGTAAATCAACACCTTCACTCATAGATGGACTTACAAGAACGAGTGGATCATCACTTTTTTCAAAATAGTCTAATATTCTTTCTCTATTAGCAGAACTATGAGATATTAATCTTGAATCTGTTAGTTTGTTTGTGATATATTGCTGACATCTATAACTGTGTGTATGAATTAAGCCTTTATCATTAGCATGCTTTTTTAAAATTTTATTTAATATATCTAATGTTTTTGGAGCCGTTTGTTTTATTCTATTTTTAGACATTTTTCCAGCTAAAGTTAATTCAATAGGTCTTTTATCAGGTGGAAATGGACTATCAACCTTAATATGATAGATCTCATTTGGTTTTATTCCTAACCATTTAGCAAACATAGTATGAGAGAGTATGGTTGCACTTAAAAATAGACAAACTTCCCCGTGATCAAGTAAATAATCATGTGCATAGTTATTTATTCGAAGTGGTTTAAAAGATACTCCAACATTATTTGTATCAATAACCCAATTCCTTGGTTCTTTTTTTAGATTTGCTTTTAACTGATTTAATCTTTTAGTTGTGGTTCTGATTCTATCCACTTTATTGATTGGAAGATCAGATAAAGAAATTTCATTATATGCCTCTGCAATAGCTTCAATTTCTAAAATCCACTCTTTTGGATTATCACTTGATAAAATATCTTTAGTTAATTTTTTATTAATATCTTTTTCTATTCTCTTATTATATAAATTTAATTCCAATATTCTCATTAATTTATCTTCTATATTATGTGCTTCATCTAAAATTAATAAATCTCTTTTTCCAAAATGGTTTACATAATTAAATTCAAGAATTGCATAATCATAATTCATTAAGGTGATAGGTGAATTAATAGCATTTGCTTTTTGAAGCCAATAATTACATTTATTACCTGAATTAAAATAAATATTAGAACCAAAAGCAGTCTTAAAAGCCTCTGTTCCATCAAGTGTTGGGTTTTGATTTACTCCATATCGACAAAAGAATTTTTTAGACCTTGGTGCTGTTTTACATGCTCCAATATCACAAGTAGAATCAAAATTATCTGTTAAACAATCAAAATTACTTCTTCCTTTAACTAAAGGAAAATTAAACTCATTCATATATTGAGATTGTAGTTGTTTAGTCATTGTAAGAATATATGACGAAGCATACATTTTTGCAAGTGTTGTAGCAATAGCAGACTTTCCAGTTCCTGTTCCTGCCTCCAAAATTACATATTTATAACCTTTATCTATTGCATTTTCAATATCGGCTATTATTTCAAGCTGACCTTTACGAGGATAATCAAATGGAAAGTTTCTAATTATTTCTTCATTAATATGTGAGAACTCTTTCTTTAACTGATTAATTTGACTATTATTTAAAACATTTTCCTCTATAGAATATTGTGAGTTTATTGTCTTTGATTCTTTTTCCGTAGGATTATCCTTAAAATTAGCATACAGTCCTTTATTAGAATTTCGTTTATGTTTTATATCAGAGTATTCACTAGTATCATGCTTAGCATTAGCATATCCCCGATTATTGGAGTTAGATTTGTGTTTTCCACAAATACAGTTGCTTTTTAGCATTCCACAATCAGGACAAAAAAGTTCATTTGACATTGTTAATAGTTTTTATAATTATATATAAATAATAAATAGATAGAGCAATCCAAAATTAATATATTGGAAGAATAATTTTTTTTAAAAATTGCAGTACTTATTTTTCTACCTAAAACAGGGATGAAAATAGTTCAATATTAAACTAAATCATTTACAAAAATGATTGAAATGTTTAATTTTATAAGTAGATATCTCTTTAACTTATTATGGTTTTTTAATTTATTTAATTTTTAGCATATTTTTCAATAGATTCTTCAATTTTATTTATTATACTTAGAGTTATCAGTATTTTTCACGTTTTTCATTTTTTTGATAAATTGGGAAGTTTAGATAAGAATTTATTTAAGCTTTTAATACTTATTTCCTGATTTACATTCCATGACCTAATTTCTCAACATAGAATCCATTTAATAATTGTTCAAATTACCCGTTAATTGGAATATTATATGTGGGTTTTTTAAGATAGATTGCTTCACTTATTAATGAAAATCCCTCATTGGTTATAACTGCTTTAGAATCTTTCAAATCATTATATAATTTAGTTTCATTAAATTTTCTAAAAGTTAAATTGTCATCTATCCTTTCTTTATCAAATCCATAAATTATAAAGTTTTCATTAATCCTTTTTAAAACATTTATTAATCTTAAATCGGTTTTATTTGATTGATAAATTAATACATGATTTCCATGATTAGTTTTAAGTTGCCTAATTTCATCTCTAATATTTTGAGTCCAATTATAATTTAAAACTAATTTTTATAAATGTATCTTATTTTCTTATTTATTAATTTTAGTAAAATTTAAAATATTTATAAATTGCAAAAAAATAGGTTTTAATATAGTATAATATAATAAAATGAAATAACTACAAATATTAGTAATAATATATAAATAATCATGATTTTTATATATTAAAATTTATTAGTAAAACTAAAATTAATTATGAAACTATGTCTAAGAAAACAGAGATTATCAACACAGATGAAAAAATAGGTTCTTTTTCTAAAGAGGATATTGAATCTTATGCTCAAGAACTGTTAAACAAGATTTGTGGAAAACCAACTAAGTTTAGAGAAGGTCAATTAGAAGCAATTAATGCTATTTTAACAAATCAAAGAACATTAGTTGTTCAAAGAACTGGTTGGGGCAAAAGTTTTTTATATTTTGTTGCATGTAAGATTATTAGAGAATTAAATAGAGGATTTACTTTGGTTATGAGTCCTCTCTTAGTTTTAATGGATAATCAATTAGAACAAGCTAAAAATATTGGATTAAATGCTAAAGTTTTTAATTCATCAGTTTCAGGACGGAATAAAAAGAGGATAATGGACTCTGTAATGAGGGATGAAGTAGATTTACTATTCATAACACCTGAATCATTATTTACAGAACAATTTCAAGCCAACCTTAAAGATGTTGGTTTTATTGTTGTTGATGAAGCACATTGTATGTCTGATTGGGGTCATGATTTTAGATTGAAATATGGTAAACTTCATAAAATCATTAATCAATTACCCAATAATGTACCAGTATTATGTACCACAGCAACAGCCAGTGATCGAGTAGTTAAGGATTTAGAATCACAATTTGGAAATGAGATTGTTAACTTTAGAGGATCTCTTTTTAGAGAATCATTAGCCATAGATATTGTGCATTTAAATGGTAAAGCCTCCAAATATATTTGGATTCTTGAAAACATTAATAAGTTCCCTGGTACTGGAATAATATATTGTTTAACTAAAAGAGACTGTGAAAACTTAGCCATGTTTTTAGTAGAAAATGGTATTTCAGCCAGACCATACTATTCTGGAAAAGGTGACACAGCTTTAACTGAAAAAGAATTCATGAATAATGAAATTAAAGTCATTGTTGCTACTATTAAATTAGGTATGGGTTATGATAAAGGAGATATAAGTTTTGTTATTCATTTTCAAAAACCCCAAAATTTAGTATCATATTATCAACAAATTGGTAGAGCTGGAAGAAACATTAATCATGCGAGTATAGTACTTTTAGTAGGAGATAAGGAAGATGATGAAATATTAAATCATTTTATAGATAATGCTTTTCCAAAAGAAGAAATTTTTTCAACAATTTTAGATTCGCTTGAAAATAGTGATTCAGGTTTAAAAATAAGTGAAATAATGGCTAAGATTAATTCAAGAAAAAAAGTTGTTTATAAAGCCATAGATTTTCTTTGTAATGATGGTTATATTATAAAAGACAAATATAAGTACCATATAAGTCCAAAAAATTATTCCTACCCTCATAAACATTATGATGAAATAACTAAAATTCGTAGAAAAGAAAACAAACAAGTAAATGAGTTTATATCTACAGATAAATGCTACAGCAAATTTTTATTAAATGCATTGGATGATTATTCAAATGAAGATTGTGGAAAATGTTCTAACTGCTTAGGAAAAGATATAGTTTCTAAGGATATTGATTATGAGAATATAGAGTTAGCACAAGAATTTCTTAATACTCTTTATTTAGAAATAAATCCAAGAAAAATGTGGGCAAAAACTGATAGTACTAAATATTCAAAGATTAGACTTATAAATAAACCAGGAATTTCTTTATCAAAGTATGGAGATGATGGTTTTGGAGAACTGGTTAAAGTTGGAAAAACAGAATATGGTGCATTTTCAGATAAATTAGTTAAAAAAACTTCTGAGATTTTAAAGGACATTGTCAAAGAAGAAAAAATTCAAGGAGTTGTTCCTGTACCATCACTGCGAAGTGATATTGTAAAAGAATTTGCAAAAAAGGTTGCTGATGGTTTAGATATTGGTTTTTATGATGTTTTAATAAAAAGTGATGTGAAACCTCAAAAAGATATGGAAAATTCATCATTTCTATGTAAAAATGCTTTAGACTCTTTTTCCCATAATAAAAATAATAAAGAAAAAATTCCTAAAAAGTTATTGTTAATTGATGATACTGTGGATTCACGATGGACTTTAACTGTTTGTGGTAGTATTCTTAGGGAAAAATTTGGTGTTTCAAAGGTAATTCCTTATACATTAGCTGATGATTCTTAAGTTAAATATTTTATATTAAAATTAATGAATATAATGATATAATGAATATAAATAAAGAAAATTCAAAAGCCATAATAGTTTTCTGCAGTAAATTAGAAATATCTCAAACATCAAAACCATTATCCAATGCAGAATTCAGGGATTTACTCATAGAATTAGATAAAAAAAATATTGAGCTTTATCAATTATTTGATTTTTCCGATGAAGAATTTAAATCAAAAATAGATTTACCCATTAAAAGAAAAAGAAAATCTAAAGTTTTAATAGATTTAAAAAGACTAAAATCATTAATATCAAGAAAAATCAGTATCTTTTTTAAAGTTGAAAAATTAAACAACATTGGTTTAAAAATTGTTACTCTCTCAGATTCAGGTTACCCTAAAAAAATTCATGAAAAGTTAAAAGAGAATGCACCTCCTTTATTTTATTATACTGGAGATATAAACTTGTTAAATAAAAGTTTAATAGGTTTTCTTGGATCTAGAAATGTTGATGATAATGATATTAAAATAACAAAAGATTTAGTTAAAAATTTTAATAAAACAGGAATAGTTTCAGGCGGAGCTGAAGGGATAGATTCTATTTGCATAAATGAATCATTAAATAATAATTCTTTTGGAGTGGAATTTTTAGCTGGTTCAATGTTAAAAAGAATAAAAAAGACTAATACGGCTAAAGCAATTCAAGATAATAAATTACTTCTAATTTCAGCAGCTTTACCTTCCGATAGATCCTATAAGTATACTGCAATGGAAAGAAATAAATTTATTTATATATGTTCTAAGCAAGCTATTGTAATTAAATCAGACCATGAAAAAGGGGGAACATGGGCTGGAGCTATTGCAAATTTAAATAAGAAATACACAAAATTATACTGTGTTGATATTGATTATAAAGGAAATCAAGAATTAATAAAAAAGGGAGCAATTCCAATAAAAATTGATTCTAATTTATCTAAAGATACAATTAATAAAAAGGATAATTTAAATAATGATTCTAAAGATGCGATTAATGAAAAGGATAATTTAAATAAAACTGAAAAACTTACAAATATAGAAAAGGCGAAAAGTAGTCAAACAAGTTTATTTAATTTTAAATAATTAAATATATAAACTATTTAAATTAATATATTTAATAATGAAAAATTAAAATTCAGCACACAAAAAAATCTTGCATAATGTTTTGATGATAAAAGTTAAGGTTTCTAATATTAAAACCGCAAAAACAATTTTTAATAAGAGTTGATTATTCTGGCATATTCTAAAGAAAGGTTTGATTTTTTTTCAGATGGGGTTATTGCAATAATAATCACTATTATGGTACTAGAAATACCTTTATCAAACACATTCAACTTTAAGGATATTATAAATCTTTTACAATCTATTATTATTTTTTTTACGAGTTTTTTAATTGTTGGATCATTTTGGAATAAACATAACTTTCTATTAAACTCTTTAGAAGCATTAAATTCTCGTATTATATGGATGAATCATTTATTCTTGTATTTTTTAGCTTTAATGCCTATTTTTACTAAATGGGTTCTTGAAAATCCCCATGAGATAGTTCCTGTTTTCTCATACGATATTCTCTTTTTACTCGTTAATATCTCATTTGTTTTACTTGCAAAAGCAGTTGTAAGTGATGAAACATTACACAGAATCCATGAAAAGAATCATCAAGATGAAAAATCCGTCATTAGTTTAATTATAATGGCACTGGTTGTCTTTCTTTTACTTATAATAACTATTTTAGTACCTAAAATTTCAATATTTTTATTTATAGGTTTTCCTATTATAAGTTCATTGTTAAGTATTGTTGATAAAGATAAATTGGCTGTGGACAAATTTAAATTATATTAATTAAAAAGGAAGATACTTAGATGATAATTTAAAAAAAAATTTTTATTTAAATAAGAAATAATGGGAATTATTAAATTTCATAAGCTATGTTTTGTACTTTTAAAAGAATTAGTTAAAGAAAATATATTATAACTTAAATAATAAAAACTAAAAATGAAAATCCTAAGAAGTCTTTGATTATATAGATATTTCTTCAATTGATTCTAATGTTAGCAAAATAATTTTAAGTTCTAAATATTTATGTAAAGATGCTCCAAGCAGCACCAAACAAAAAACTAAAGAGAATGATTTCTTAATTTCAACCGTTAGAGCAAATTTAAATGCATTTTGTTTAGTTCATTCTAAATATGATAATCAAATAGCATCAATAGGGTTTTGTGTTTTAAGAGCAAATAATAAAAAATTCTCTCAGAATACTTATTATTAATAGCTCGTAGTAACTACTTCATTCAATCTTTGGTAAATCAATGTAAAGGAGCAAGTTATCCTGCTGTAAATAATATTGATGTTCTAAACTTAAAAATACCATTACCTCCTAGAACTTCAAAATAAATTTGCTAAAATAGTAGAAGCAGTAGAAAAAATAAAATAAATCAAAAGCAGTCTAAAATAGAAATAGACAACTTGTTTAATAATTTAATGCAAAAATCATTTTAAAGGACTTGTATTTAATTAAAACTATTACTTTTCATGCACTTTTAATAAATAAATATTAATTAAAAAAATCTATTGTATATTAAGAAAGTTAATTATATTATAAAATACATGTTTTAAACTATAAATGATGGATTAAATGGTAGAAAAAGTTATTACTCCTGAAAAGTTAGATGGTTATGAGAAAGAGAAGTTAATTGAAGCTGTTTGGAGGGAAACAAATAAAATTTCTAAGCTTAAAAAGGCCATTACAAGTTAGAAAAGCTAAGTTTTCTTTATTTTTAATAACAATATATAATAATAGTTTCAATTATGGCAATGTCAAAAATTTGGGTGAGAAAGTCAAAATTATAAATTTAAGATTTCAGTTTTCTATTTCGTAACCCACCAAAGCCTATCAAACATCAAAGCTCTATCTATTCTTTCATCAGTTCCAAAAATATTTTTGTAGTATATAACAAGTGTTATCACTCAAATTTTTGACATTACCTTTTTAATTGTTGGAATCATTTGGAATAACCTATTAAACTCTTTAGAAACGTTAAATTCTAGTATTATGTGGATGAATCATTGTTTTTATTTTTTTAGCTTTAATGCCTGTTTTTACTAAGTGGGTTCTTGAAAATCTCCATGAGATAGTTCCTGTTTTCTCATACGATATTCTCTTTTTACTCGTTAATATCTCATTTGTTTTACTTGCAAACAGTTGTAAGTGATAAAACATTACAAAGAAAAATCCATGAAAAGATTAATGGCACTTATTGTGTTCATTTTAGTTATAATAACTATTTTAATACCTGAAATTTCAATAGTTTTATTTATAGGTTTTCCTTATTAATTTCATATTGAGTATTGTTGATAAAGATAAATTGACTGGGGTAAATTTAAATTATTTAAATTATTAATTAAAAATAAAATAAATTTTTTTATGATTTGATAGCTATCCTTTTAACACTAATTTAATTTCATTCCATTTATAATTAATTAAGAGTATTAAAAATATTATTGTTGGAACTATAGCCCATATTAATTCAAAATTATAGTTTAACGGGCTTGTTTGAATTATTAAACTTCCAAAATTATCTGGACTATCAGCATACCCAATCATTGTAAATGCAAGAATATTATTAATTATATGTGCTCCACTTGAAAATTCAACTCCGCCATAAAGTAAGGTTGTTAAACTGCAAATTATTCCAAATAAAAAAGCGGATAATGTGTTTAGTATCATTGATTCTAGAACAAATCCCCCATTTATAATATGACCTAATCCAAAAATAATTGAACTTATTATAATCACTTTAATTGGTTTTTTTATCTTTAAACTTAAACCTTGGTTAAGATATCCTCTAAAAAAGACTTCTTCAAAGCTTGCTTGAATAGGAATTGTTATTAATACTAAAACAAGTAAGATTATAAATTGACTTAAATTAGGATTAAATACAAACTTACTTGGATCAATAATACATGGAACAAAAAGGGTGATAATCATATAAACCAACCAAACACCCATACCTTTAAAAAATTTATTCCATCTAATTCTTTGATACCATTTAAGTAAATTTCCCCTAAAATTATATTTTTCAGATACATTAACTAATGATATGAAATCTCGCTTATGAAAAGCATTGGCTGAAAGTATTAAAAACAGATAAGAAATACCAAAGCTTAAAATCATTGTTAGAAAATAATGTACCCCCTCTGAAAAATTATCCTGAACATGAGCAATATTAGTTAAGATAAAATAGAAACCAATGATAAAGAATAAATAATAGATTGCTGTAAATGAATTAAAAAACATTGTTAAGAGTATAGTAACTGTATATCCTTTCCACCCATTTTCTCCTTCACGAACATTATTTAAAAATTCACTCATTTTATCGCCATAGTGCATATTTTTTATTTATTAATATTTTTTTATCTAAACTAATTAATCTTTTAATAGAAAAAATCCATGAGATTATACAAAAAATAACATATTTTAGTATTGATGTTGATAGAAAATAGCTTTTTTATAATTTTTTAAATTCATTTTAGTTTTTATATTTAAATCTTCATTAAACAATGGTTTAATAATTAATAATGCATTTATTTTTATTGCTATTTTTTCAATGCAAGTTTGTAATTCATAAGGTGGTCTTATAGAATATATTATTTTAGCTTCTTTATATATATGTATTTTAGGATTTATAATATCATCTTTTATAACATCTTTTCTTTTAGAATCAATGTCTATCATAACCACTTCAATATTATTATTAGTGTTTTTTAGATAGTCAGCAACTTTAAAGAAATTCCCAACACCTATTTCAACTACTTTATACTTATATTCTTCTTTAGCATTATACTTTTTTTCATTTAATTTTTCATTATTACTCTCATTTTTATATAAAAATTTTTCTATATATTCTCCTAAATCTTCCCACATTTACTAAAACTCCATAAATTATATTTAAAACAATTATTTTCATTTTAAATGCTATCTGGATCTTCAAATTGACTGTAGTGTAATTTTTGATAATACTCATCGAGCTTAATTAAATCATTATGAGTGCCTTCTTCAATAAATATGAATCTCTTCGAACATCACGCCCAATTGATAAAGAAGTTTTTGTACTAAAATAGCTGGTTAAAATAAGGTTAAAACCTGTAAACCTACTACAAAAATCATCCAAAATCCTTGACTTCGAATATATTCAATATTTCCATTTAAAATACCAATATCTATAATTTGTGTATTTATATCAAGCAAATACAAGGTAAAAATATTTGTATAATTTGAAGTTGCCAAGGAGATAATAATTAAAAGAATATAATCTTTTGAATACTTTTTAACAAAATTTAACATTTTTCTATATTATTTAATAATTTTAATCAACAAATATCTTTTTAGAAATATATTTATTTTAAGATTTATACTTTTTAGAAATATACCTTTTAGAAATTATATATTAATTTATAAATTTGTTAAGATATTTACTAAAAAAGGAGTATCTAAAAAACTGCCAGTGCAAAGTTTTTGCCTCCTGGAAATTTTTCACTTATAAAATACTTGTAATTGGAATATTTCTATCAGTTTATCCCTAAATAAGTATTAATTATAAGAACCGTGCTTAAAATTTATATTAATCCCAAATTTTCTGTTTAATCTTTTTATCTTGGGAATTTTGTTGTTTATAATTCATTTAATAGTTTTAAATCTCTTTTTCAATTTTTTTTGCTTATGTGCTGAAAAAACAAATTCTAGCCTATTTGATCATTTTAAAGATATTTTATCATGAATGATGTTAAATTGTTCAATCTGTACCATATTTACCAAAATTTAAAAAAAATAAAATGATGGTAATATTTTTAAAAATATTAAAACTAAAAATTTAACTTATGATTAAACTTCAAAAAGGATTATATATTTTAGATTGGTCTTAATTTAACTAAATACTTTTATTAAATCATTTTAAATTTGATGAGATTAATAATTTTTTAAAAGAGCAATGTTAAGATTATTATAAATTATGAATAATTATATATATAACAAAAACTGTTAAATTAATATATAATTAAATTAAATAATTTTAAATATTATTAGTTAATATTAAATAAATAGTTGATTATTAATAAATATATGGAGGAAATTATTATGAAAAAAGTATTAAATAAAGCATTTGAACATAAAGGTTTGCTACTTTTTGCAGCTGGAGCAATTACAGCATTAGCAGCAAAAAAGATTATAAGTAGTGAGAAAGCTAAGAATTTTGCAGTTAAAACAACAGCAAAAGCATTACAATTCCAAGATGAAGCAAATGAAGCTCTTTTAAATATTAAAGAAGATGCGGAAGATATTAAAAATGATGGTGTATCAGCTAAAAAGAATGATATTCAAAATAAATAATTAAAACAAAAAATTTTAATTTATATATTTATTTTTTCTATTTTATCTTTTTTTTCTTAGAATTTTCCTGTAGGGATGTATTTATCTTAGGATTAATATATCCTGTATTTTAAGTAATTTATGTATTCTTTATTTTTTCTGATTTTAACACACAAAAAATATTATTTATTATTAAATTTTATATAAATATTGTTTAAAAGATAAATTAACCATCTTAAAAAATATGTATTTATAATTGAATAATAATTTGATTTAGAAACTTAATTTAAGAAAAAAAAGATAAATCCAGTGATTAAATAAGGAATAATACTCACAGGAATTATCAATTAATTGAGATGCTTTATGTGGTATGAAGTAGTATATAACAAAGAAAATAGACTTAGAATTAGGTCTGGAAGATATGCATTCACAGAGAAAGAAGGTTATGGTATTGCTCAATTAATCTTAGAGAATGAATTTGTGGATCGTGTATTTACTTCACATATTAATGGAAGTATCTTTTTATCTTTTAATTGGGAAAATAAGATTACAATTAATAAAAATAAAAACAGAATTCTTAAATTCATAACTAATCTTAAAGAAAAAGATATATTTGAAGTTGATGAAACTAATGATAAAAATTCATTAAAACAACTGGAAAATGAGTTTTTTTTAAAACTTTCAAATATGGTAATTGGAAGAATCTTATTTGATGTGTTTGTTCCTATTCCACTTAAAAAGGTAACTGTAGTTTATAAAGCAATTCCATATATGGTTACTGGATTAAAATCTCTTAATAAGCATGAAATTAATGTAGCTGTTTTAGATTCTCTTGCAATTGGAGGATCAATATATATGAAGTCATACGGTTCTGCTTCTTCTATAATGTTCTTACTCTCAATATCTGAGGTTCTAGAGGAATACACATTTAAACAAACTAAAAATACTCTTAAAAGTAGTTTAGCGATTAATATAGACACTGTATGGTCTGTTACTAATTCTGGTGAAGAAATGGCTATCCCGCTTAAAGATATTAAAGAAGAAGATTTGGTTAAGGTAAGATCTGGTGGCATGATACCTGTAGATGGTATCATTTCTGATGGTGAAGCAATGATTAATGAGGCATCTATGACTGGAGAACCTTTATCTGTTCATAAATATAATGGAACAGCTGTTCATGCTGGAACTGTTGTTGAAGAAGGTTCTATTATAATTTCAGTAACAGGCATAGATGAAAAATCCAGAATAAATAAGATTATTAAATTAATTGAGCAGTCAGAAGATTTAAAAGCAGATATACAAGGTAAAGCTGAGAAATTAGCAGATTCTGTAGTGCCTTTAAGTTTAATAGCAACTGCATTAATATATACACTAACAAGAAATCCAATGCGAGCCCTTTCTGCACTTTTAGTTGATTATTCCTGTGCAATTAAATTATCAACCCCTATCTCAGTGATTTCTGCAATGAATGAAGGAACTAAACACAAGATCATGATTAAAGGCGGAAAATTCATTGAAGCCTATGCTGAAGCAGATACCATAATTTTTGATAAAACAGGGACCTTAACTAAAAGTACTCCAAAGTTAGCTAAGATTATATCCTTAGGAAAATATGGGCAAGAAGATTTACTGAGAATATCTGCATGTATAGAAGAACATTATGCACATAGTGTTGCTACAGCTATTGTAAATGAAGCTGAAAATTGCAACCTTAAACACAAAGAAGAACATGCTGAATTAGAGTATATTGTAGCTCATGGAATTTCAACATTATTTAGATCTCAAAAAACAATGATTGGAAGTGCACATTTTATTTTTGAAGATGAAAAAATTCCTTTAAGCAGTGAAAATAAGAAGATTATTAAAGAAAACTCTGATAAATATTCCACCATATTTTTAGCTATGGATGGAAAGTTAGAAGGTATTTTATGCATTGAAGATCCTGTTAGGGAAGAAGCTAAAGAAGTTATATCTAAATTAAAAGATTTAGGAATTGAAAATATAGTTATGTTAACTGGAGATAGTGAAAATGTAGCATCTGCAGTTTCACAAGAGTTAGGTATTTCTCAATATAAATCTCAAGTACTTCCAGGAGAAAAAGCAAATATTATTGAAGAGATTAAAAAAGAAGGTTCTAAGGTTATCATGGTTGGTGATGGGATAAATGATTCACCAGCTTTATCAGTTGCAGATGTTTCAGTAGCTATGAGAGATTCTTCAGATATAGCAAGGGAAGTTGCAGATATTACCTTACTTTCTGATGATTTAAGCAATCTAATCACAATTAGAATTTTAAGTCAAAAGATGTTAGATAAAATCCAAAATAACTTTAAATCTATAATTACTATTAACTCTTCACTTATATTATTAGGTGGTTTAGGTGTAATAACTCCTTCAAACTCTTCATTAATTCATAATTTATCCACAATAGTTATTGGTGCTTTATCTGCACAACCAGTATTAGATGAAAAATAATAAGTAACTGAGGCAAATTATATGAGTGAAAAAGCAATTAATGATTCAATTTCAAAGATACAAGACTTGATAAAAGCAGATAATTTCATTGGAAAACCTATTGAAACAGAGGATAAATTATTAATTCCTTTTATGAAAGTAGGATTTGGTTTTGCTGGAGTAGATGGAAATGATGAAAGTAATAATGGGGAAGCTTTTGGTGCTGGTGTAGGAATAGAACCAATATCCATAGTAGTTATCAATAAAAAACCAGAAGATTCTGATCTAGTTCAAGTTCTTAGTTTATCAGAGATTGATAATAGTAGCAAAATTATTACAGATTTAGGGCTTGTTCTTACAGATTTAATAAAAGAAATTTTAACTAATTTTAAATATGATACTTCAAATTCAAATATAAATGAAACTAATGAATAATCTACTTAATTTGATATTTAGTCTTTTGTGAAATTATTTAATTTTATTTATATATTATTTCAATTAATTTTATAAAACAAGTTTTTTATTAATACAAACAGCATGTTTTAAACTTTAAAAGGATTGGATTGCATGTTCAGTATTTTAAATATTATTTTTATAGTGATTATATTCTTTTTATTTGTTATTGTTTTAGCTGTTGGAATTAAAATATATATTAAATCAGAAAAAGAAAAAGAAAATTTTGAGTTATATGTTGAGATTAAATTCTTATTTTTAAAGATTTATTCTAGAAGAATTTCAAAAAATAAAGAATCCCAACTAAAAGATAAAAAGGATTTAAATAAATCTTCTAATAAGTTAACCCTTTTAAGAGAAACTTTACCTTTAATTAAAAACAATCTTTTTAAAATAGCTAAATTACTTACAATTTTCATTAAATCTATTAAATTAGAAAAGTTAAATGGAAATATTGTTTTTGGTTTTTATAGTCCTGTTAATACTGCAATTAGTTTTGCTAATGTCAATAATATTTTTACAATTCTTAATTTCTACAATAAATGTAATTTAAATGTTAAAGCAGATTTTACTAAGGAAATTTTTGATTTTAACACGGAACTTGTTTTTCAAATAAATCTATTAAAACTATTCATTGCATTTTCACGATTTTTAACTAGTAAATCTGGATTTAAATTAATTAATCATTTAAGAAAGTATGCATCATGGATTATTTTCAATATTTTTTGATAAGATATATTGCTCTTCATTTTTGAAAAGCTAAATTTTAGCGAAACATATTTATATATGTATAAGCTAACATTTATTATTATTTTAAAACTGAATGTATACTTATAAATGGTTTAATAAACCAATTAAATTAATAAGATATGCTAAATTAAATAAGCAATGAATAAATTAAACAAGATTTAAATTAAAATATTAATGATAAGAGTAATGATTTAAAATGCAAATAAAATATATGATAGCAATAATTGTACTACTTGGAGTAATTTCAATATATCTTGGGTCATTATCATGTTTAGATCAAGAATATACTGCTTTTAACAAACAAGATTTAAATAATTTTTCCAAAGAAGAAATATCATTCAAATATCCTAATGTATTTAAATTAGAAAACTCCACTACAAATAATTTTACTGTAAATAATTATATTAGTAAACTAATTAATCCATATGAAAATGAATTTATTACTATAAATAGACAGTATAATCCACCAGGTCATGATCCCAAAAATTTTATCATTGAAGAATGGAACGGAAGTGAAAGTAAGATAGATTTAATAGATAATAAAAAATACACAGTAAAGAATACTGATGTTTATGACAATACTTATAAACTAAAAAATGATAGTTCTATGCTAATAAGGGAGCTATGGGTTTATAAAAACAATGCAGTTTATAGTATCATTTTAACTGGAAAAAAATCTAATACTATAGATTTAATCAGAGACAGCTTAAATATCCAATTTACATCACTTAAGGAAAAATTTATATTTGCAACTCTCACAATACCAAAATTAGATTGTAAATGGGATATAAGATATGATACAGTTAATGCAATAAACGGTGTATATCATTATAATATAAGTTCTTATCCTGGAGAAAAAGGGACAGTTGGATTGTTAGGACATCATGTTACTTATTCAGCACCATTTAAGAAATTAGATAGACTTGTAAAAGGAGATAAGGTTTATATTAATGATTTTTTAACTCAAAAGAAATATACATATGAAGTGGAAAAGGTTGCAACTGATGATATAAAATATGATTATGAAACTAACAAGATTCAATTTGACAAAAAAAGTAATGGATTAATAATGGGAACTTGTTGGCCTCCAGGATATACAACTGCAGAATGTTATTGTCATTGTAAGTTAATTAGTGTTGAACCAATATAATTGCATATATGTTTGTGTAAAACTTATATAATTTTTCATGTAGCTGATTGAATTTAAATTATATGTTAAGTATTTAGTTTATAAATGAGTTATCATGATATAATTTAGAAATTAATAAGTTTAAAAATGTTTAATCTTAAAAATTTGTTAGGATTTAAAATGAAATTATCATCAAAATCTAAGGAGTATAATATTCCAGAATATAGTCTAACTGGAGACTTATTATCATTTTTAACTTGTAATTTACAGTATAGATATCAAAATAAAGGATTATTACCTCCTTCAAGACCTTTGCAACATTGGTTTGGGGAATTTATCCATGGGGTTATGGATGAAGCATATAAACAGTGGAAAATTAAAGAAACCCACTTCCCTTGGGACTGGATGGGTGATATTAGACCTATTGAAGAAAAAATAGATCAACAAATGCAAATAAGAGGTTTATATCCACCAAATCCAAAATATTTCACTCATTACATAGATATTGAGAATTCTAAAAAAATTCCTCTAAAGAGAATCATAAGTTCACGTGTTGAAAAATCAATCAATATATGGGGAAAACATATATTTCCTTTAATAGATTCCTCCGAAGTCTTAATTAAAAGATTAAGAGAAATACCATCAGACAGTAATAATGAGGAACAATCAGATAATAATATAGAAAAACGTTCAGATTTTTATTGTGTTAATGGAATAATAGATGTAATAAGTTCTTTAAATATAAGTTCTGAAATCTCAACTAATAATTTAATTATAGATTACCTAAAAAAAGAGGGTTTTTATAAATCACAACGAAAATCAGAAGAATATGAAATTATAATTGATTATAAAGGAATGAAAAGACCAAAATATGATTCTAGAACAACTAATCAACAGTCAAAAATAAGTGATAAATCTGATTGGAACTATCACAAATGGCAGATATTAACTTATAGTTGGCTTAGAAGTAGACAAGCTAATTCAAAACCAATAATGGCTGGAATAATATTTTATTTAAATGAACTTCTACCTTCAACTAAGGACTTACTTGTTATAAAAGAGGACATTGAAACCAATAAAACAGATCTTAAAATAAGTAAATTTGATAAACAATTAATTGAAGATTGGGATGAGAGTGAAGAAAATTTTCCTAAACTTTCCAATTCATTTAAATTAGATAGATCTATTAGAATAATTAAGATAGATGATGATGAAATCAAAAAAGCATTAACTGAATTTGATATTGTTGTAAATAAAATTGAAAAATCAACATTAAAAGAAAATAAAAGTAATTCAATAAAAAATTCATGGAAAGCAGATGGTGATAAAAGAACTTGTGATGCCTGTGATTTTAAGAGCTTTTGCAATAAATACACAGATCAAAATTCTAATTGCCTCACAATTCCATGAACACTTATCTTAATTACCTTAAAATCATGCAAACATGTTCTTTGGAGAGTTATTTTCTTTATAATAATTATCTAATGCATATTTAACATGTGCCATAGTAATTGTTTCTACCTCATCTGAGATTGCTTTATGAAGTGAGGATTTAAGTATTTTTTCTTTAATGTCTCTTCCTGAAAATCCTTTAGTCATATTGGCTAATTTTTTAGCTGATGGTTCAATAGATAATGGTAAACTATCCATATACTTATTAAAAATAGTTATTCTGTCCTTTTCATTTGGGAGGGTGAATTCAAACTCATCTTCAAACCTACTTCTAATTCCATGATCTAATTGTTCTGGATTATTAGTTGCTGCAATTGTTATAATTCCTTCATTCTTAGATATTCCATCCATTTCAGTTAAAAGAGCATTTACAATTTCTGAAACATCCCCTCTTATTGATTGGTATTTTCTATGAAGTCCAATAGCATCAATTTCATCAATGAATATAACAGATGGTGATTTTTTCCCTGCTTTTTCAAACAATTCATGTATTGAAGATGAACCATTTCCAACATGATCGCCGATTAGATTTGTTGCTTTTACTAAGTATAATGGAACATCAAGCTCATTAGATAATGCTTTAGCTAACATTGTTTTACCTGTGCCTGAAATTCCATAAAATAATATGTTACGTGGAGCCCAGTCTGCAAATTTTTCAGGGGTTTCAAGATATTTCATGATAATTTTACACTTTGTTTTAGCTTTTTCTTGACCAATGACATCATTTAAATTTAGTTTAGAGTTATCTGCTTTTATATTCTCATCTTTTTCATCCTTAGATAGAAGAAGAATTGAAGTATTCTCACCAATCATTGAATTATTAGGGTATGCTGTTATAATCTTAAAAGCATAATCTGGAAGTATTCTTTGATCAAAAAGATAATTTCCTTCTTTAGCAATAGAACCTAACCATTGTTCCTTAGCATATTCCTCAAAAAGTTCATTATTTTTTACTTCTAAGTTTGAAATATCCATAATAGGTAATTTAAAAGGAAATCCAGCTTCTTCAATAACAATAGCTTTTGCTTCTTTTTTCACTTGCACATTAGCAATAGAAACATTAGAACTATGACGTACTTGTTCAGTAGGTAGATTATTCAATCTCACTTATTCACATCTCCACTTTTTAAATGCCTTAATTAAATTTTAATAAATATTTTAATCAATTTTTCAATAATATCTTATTTAAGTTTTATTTATAAGTATTTTAATTAGAGTTTTAAAAATACTTTAATTTTAACAAATAAATATATAACCACGAATATTTTAGTATATTATAAATTAATTATTATAGAATCAAAGTATAATAATAAAACTTAAATCAATCACATAAATATTTAATCTATAAAGTATAATAATATTTTCATAATATAAATATTTTGTTAATAAACTTGAAAATGTGATAAAATTGAGAGAAATTTTAGAAAAACTTTTAGAGAAAAAAATCACAATTAAAGAAGCTGAAAAACTCTTAAAAGTTAACAATATTAAGCAAATACAAGAGATAGCTAATTTTGATATTTCTCGAAAATATCGTTCAGGATTCCCAGAAGCAGTTTTAGCAAAAGGTAAAGTTTATTCTGATTTATTACTAATAATCCAAAGTTATCTTAACGACAAAGAAAACAAAGATAAACTAATAGTTACAAAATTAGATCTTAATTCATATAAAAAAATAAAAGAAGATACATCCAACACAAAATGGAATATAAAAAAAGACTTTAATTTTCAATACAATGAAAAAGGAAAAATTTTAATCATTAAAAGAAAGAGAGAAAGAGATAAAATAGGAAGCAAAAAAATAGGGAAAAATGAAACAAAATATAAAATAGGATTAATAACAGCTGGAACATCAGATATTCCAATTGCTGAAGAAGTTAGAATCATTTCAGAGGAAGGAGGCTGTGAAGTTGTTAAAGCATATGATATTGGAATAGCTGGAATCCATAGACTTTTCCCCGAAATAAAGAAAATGATTAAAGAAGATGTCAAAGTCATTGTTGTTTGTGCTGGAATGGAAGGGGCATTAAGTTCTGTTGTAGCAGGATTAGTAAATGTTCCAGTGCTAGGAGTTCCAACTTCTGTTGGTTATGGAATAGGTGCAGATGGAAAAGCGGCTATTTATGGAATGCTTCAATCATGTGTGCCTGGTCTTGCAGTTGAAAATATTGATAATGGTTTCGGAGCAGCTATTTTTGCATTAACAATTATTAAATTACTTGAAGATAATTAAATTCATTAATCATTTACTAAGATTCATTATTTTTATTAAAATTAATATTAATTTTATTAAAAGATTAATAGAAATTCATTGCTTAATAACATTAATTTTTAGAAACCGAATAAAAATAAATATTAAAACTATAAATAAACATTAACCACAAAACAATTTAAAGAAAAAACATGGTGTATGCATGAGAAAATATGGTAAAAAATATGTTCGTGGACATGAAGTTATTATTAGATGGCCTAATGGAGAGAAAGATATTTATGCAGATACAAAAGAAAATGTAGATGAGTCACGTCCTTGTTCAAGATGTGAAAAACCTCCAACAGATGATGGATATGATGCATGCATTGGCTATGTGGGAGGAGCAGCATATGTATGTTGTGGTCATGGAAAAGAACATGGGATTATAATGCTTAAAAATGGAAGAAATCTAATTTTAATAGATGATGAAAAGAATAAAAGAATAAATAAAATAACTATTCAATATGAAGATGAACTTATTTAAATCCTATAATAATTCCTATATTATAAATAATAAATGAAACTATGTATGCAGTTATTGTGGTAACACATACTAATATTATAGGCCATTTCCATGAATTGGATTCTTTTTTTACTGTGGATAAAAATGCAAAGCATGGTATGTATAATAATACAAAAATTAAGAAAGCATATGCACTAAGTGGGGTAAAAGTATTTTGTATTGCATTACTTATTCCTCCACCATCACTTACTCCGTATAAAGAGCTAAAAGTTGAAACAATCACTTCTTTAGCTGCTACACCGAAAAATAATGCCACACTTGGTTGCCACTGACTAAATCCAAGTGGAGCAAATATTGGGGATGTTACTGTCCCTATTTGACCAATTATACTTTCTTGTGAACCATAGTCAACACCTACTGGAAAACTGCTTAACATCCATATAATTATTGAAGCTGCAAGAATTATAGTACCTGCTTTTCTAATAAACCCATAAGTTTTCTCCCAAGTATGGATTAAAACTCCTTTAATTGA
Organism: Methanobrevibacter sp.; assembly: GCA_031284925.1. Taxonomy (GTDB): domain Archaea; phylum Methanobacteriota; class Methanobacteria; order Methanobacteriales; family Methanobacteriaceae; genus Methanovirga. The sequence goes on along the minus strand of JAITXE010000048.1, from coordinate 42,443 downwards.
AGGTAGTTTGTATGTGGGTAATTCCATAACAAAAGGGCTTGTAATTCCTTTAAATAATACTCTTTTAAGAATAGTTGCAACTATAATAGCTACAATCACACCTAGTAGATAAAGTGAAAATATGACTTCTCCTTGATAAGATGCAAAAAATGCTGCAACAAAAAGTGTATAAATTGGTAACCTTGCTGTGCAAGACATAAATGGTACAATTAACATGGTAAGTAATCTATCCCTTTCATGTTCCATAGTTCTTGTAGCCATTACTCCCGGAACACCACAGCCAAATCCTAATATCATAGGAATAAATGATTTCCCGTGTAATCCTACTAATTTATGCATCACTCTATCCATAACAAATGCTGCTCTTGCAAGATAACCTGAATCTTCAAGAATACTAATCATTAAGAACATTAAGAAGATTATAGGTATAAATACAAGAACCCCCCCAACACCATTAATTATTCCATTAACAATAAGTGAAGAAACTATATTATTACCTAAAACATTTAATATTAAGTCTCCTGAAATTTTAAATAAGTCTTCAAGAGGTTCTTGTAATGGTGCTCCTAAGATAAAAGTCACTTGAAAAATTAACCACATCACAAATAAAAATATTGGAATCCCTAATAATCTATTAAGAACGACTCTATCAATTTTATCTGTTATTGTTGGAGCTTCAAATTCTGGTTTTTTAACAGATTCTTTTAACAATCCCTCAATGAAAGCATATCTATAATTAGCTATTACTTCTTCTGGATCTTCATCAAAAACATCTTTAAAGTGTTTATTTAGTTTTTCTATTTCATCAAATATTTTAGTTCTTATTGATGATTTTTCAACTTTCTCTTTAATTATAATATCATTTTCTAATAATTTAATCGCTGTCCATGAAGAAGGAACATCTAATAATTTTTCATCTTCTTCAATGATTTTTTTAAGTTTGAGTAAATGTTCTTGTAATTCATTTCCATATACTAACTTTTTACTACTGTCAATATGATTTTTTGTAGCCTTTTCAATGGATTTCAATAGTTCTTTTTGTCCACTATTGTCATTGGCTTCAATTTCAATAACTGGAACCCCAAGTAAAGTGGATAATTTTTCGACATCAATATCATGCCCTCTTTTTTTAGCAAATTTATTCATATTAATGGCTACAATAAGATTTGTTTCAAGTTCCATCATTTGAGTTGTGAGATATAAGTTTCTTTCAAGGTTATTTGCATCAACGACATTGACAATTACATCTGAACTTTCATCAACAATAAAATCTCTTGATACAATCTCTTCTATTGAATGAGGGCTTAATGCATAATTTCCAGGAAGATCAATTATATCTATCTTATTATTTTCAAAGTTCAAATGTCCTTCTGCCTTTTCTACAGTTTTCCCTGGCCAATTCCCAACATGTTGTCGTAATCCTGTTAAATGATTAAACAAGGTAGTTTTTCCAACATTAGGATTCCCAACTAAACCAACTTTAATATCCATGATACTTTGCTCGTTATTAAATAATTAGATAAATATTTTACTTTTAAATATTATAATTACTATTTTAAATATTCTTATAAAAAGATTGATTTAAATTTTAAATAATTAAAATTAATTAAATAGTTACATTTAAAATTAATAGAAGAAATTATTTAACTGTTATTAGTCAAAAATATGTGTTTAATTAATGTCATACTATTTAATAATCAATTGATTTGAAGATATGAGATATGTATTTAAGTTCTAGAAAAATAAGTTTTTAACAAATTTTAGTAGATTAATTATTATTCTCGAACTTCATACTATATAAAAGTTTAGGTATTTCTAAAATATTTAATCTTAGTTTAACCATTTGTTTTCACTAAAAAATAAATATACATTTGAATATATAAAAACCCTTGTTTAATATAATATTATAACCATTACTCCCCCATTATTTTCTTTTGATATTTATTTATTAAATAATTTGAAAATATTGTTATAATTAAAACCATAATCACAAGAACAGCTGCAGTTCCATAAGCATTTTCAATAGAAATTCCTTCAGTTGATAAAATATATAAATGTAAAGGTAATGGTCTACCAGGATCAAAGATTGAGATTGGCATTTTAAGTGAAGAACCAACTGCAAACATAACAGCAGCTGCTTCAGAAATAGCTCTTGTCATTCCAAGAATTACACCAGTTGCTATTCCTGGAATGGCTGTTGGTAAAATAACCTTATAAATCGTCTGCCATTTACTTGCTCCTAACCCATAACTTCCTTCTTTATAAGAGTTAGGAATTGATGAAATTGCAAGCTCTGAAACTTGAAAAATTGTGGGCAATGCCATAATAGCTAAAACCAAACCACCTGATAGAATTGACCATTTTAATTGGGCAAAGATAACAAAAAATGCTAAACCAAAAAGACCAAAAACAATGGAAGGTAGTGATGCTAAAATTTCAGCTCCGAATCGAACAAAACCAACAATCGGATTTTTACCAGCATATTCAGAAATATAAATTGCAGCACCCAGTCCAAGAGGTGTAGCTATTAATCCAGCCACCAAAGTAACATATAATGTGGAGATAATCATTGGAAATATTCCGCCTGATTTTCCTGAATCAATAGGATTTGAGAATAAAAACTCAAGATTAACAACAGGAAGACCTTTAATAAGAATATAACCAATTATTAATAATAATATTAAAAATATAATGGCTCCTGAAGCTATTAAAACTATATTCATTATTTTTTGAGCTGTTTTTGGAGAAATTAGTCTATTAAATCCCATTTTAAGAACCCCTAATATCCATTTTATATTTATTTTGTACATATTTTGCAATGACTAAAAGTATTAAAATTATTAAAAATAAGACAATAGCAGATGCAAACAGTGCATTATAATGAATACCCATAGCATATCCCATTTCCAAAGCAATGTTTGAGGTTATTGTTCGTACAGGATCAAAAATAGAACCTGGAATATTTACAACATTACCTGCAACCATCATAACAGCCAAAGTTTCCCCAATAGCTCTTCCCATACCCAGAATAATGGCCGTTATTATTCCAGGAAGTGCACATGGAACTGTGATATTTTTTATTGTTTGCCAATCCGTAGCCCCTAAACCTAATGATGCTTCTTTATAGTGCACAGGAACTGATCGCAGTGCCTCCTGAGAAACAGATATTATTGTAGGTAAAATCATTACAGCAAGAATTATGGAGGCTGTAAATAAACTAAACCCAGTTCCTCCAAAGATTTCACGCATAAGTGGTACTAAAACAGTTAATCCAAAAAATCCATAAACAACAGATGGAATTCCTGCCAATGTTTCAATGACAGGTTTCACAAATCGCGTAAGATTATCTGGAGCAATCTCAGTCATGAAAATTGATGAAAGTAAAGACAAAGGAACTGCCATGACAAGTGAAAGTAATGTAACATAAACAGAACATACAATCATTGGCAAGAGACCATACTGAGAATCAGATGGAAACCAAGATAAACCAAAAACAAATTTAAAAAACCCAATCTCATAAACAGCTGGAAACCCTTGTATTATAATAAAAAGTAGTATGACAAGAATGATAATAATAGAAAAAACAGCAGTGATAAGCAATCCTTTCTCTATTAAAAATTCTGATAGTTTATTCCTATTCATGTGAAATATCCATATTTTAAATAAAAATTTTTATTTACAAACTTATTTTTGGAAATGAAAAACTTTTATAATTTTTATCTCATTAATTTTTCTTTTAATTAAATCATGATCTGTTGTTATAAAATAATCACAATTACTATGTATTGCACCTGCTATATGTATTGCATCATTTTTATGAATGCCTTTGGATTCTAATTCAATATTTTTTTAAATATTATCTCTGAAGGCACAATATAAAAATTAGCTTTATTTTTCCATTCATCCATATTTTTACGTTGCTCTTTGTGAGGATTAAACTTATTTTCATGATCAAATATGAAAGATTAAGTAATATGCACCATTTAAAATTTCTTTTTGTATAAATAATTTAGCATTACTTTCTAATTGAATACTAACTGACTTTTATCATCAAAGGGTCTATTATAACAACAAGTATCCAAATATAATATTACCATAATTACCTCTTTAGTTTATTTATTTTATTTAATATATCTTTTACAATTTATATATTTAACCAATAGCATTAGTTTTATTTATCCATTTTTGGTGAAATGTAAATACATTTAGTCCAGCTTGTTTTTTAAACCCATCGAATTCGAGAGGTTTAAAATTTGGATTTTAACGTTTTATTATTTTATTTATAATCAATTTTTATACTAAATATTATAAATAATTAATCTAATTTTTTATATAGTTATTTTTGAAAAATTCTTAATTTTTTCAAGTAAAATTTTTATATTAAAATTTTCTTTAATTTATACATCTTATAAATGTTATCATTACCTTTTAAGGATTTTCAATATTCTTATTTTACTGTAACACATTTGGCTAAGTTTCTTGGTTTATCAGGGTCTAAACCTTTATAAATACTTATATAATAGGACAAGAGTTGTAATGGAACCACATAAACAATTGGGGAAATTAACTCATCTACTTGATTATCCATTGTAAATAGATCATCCACATTATTATATTTTCCATTTTCATGGGATGTGAGGAGTATTATTTTTGCTGCACGAGATTTAACTTCCTCCATATTATTTATAGTGTCTTTATAACTATCTAAGTTTGAAATAGATTTAGAATTTTCATTTGGTGCTAAAACAACAACCGCAACATTCTCATCAATGAGTGCTAAAGGACCATGTTTTAATTCGCCAGATGGATAACCTTCAGCATGGATATATGTGATCTCTTTTAATTTTAAGGCACCTTCTAATGCTGTTGGATATATAAAACCTCTTCCTAAAAAGAAAAATTCTTTTGTATCCTTATATTTATGAGCAATTTCTTTAATTTTATCTTCATCTGAGAGTAAATCATTAATATATCTTGGAACTTTTTCAATTTGAGAAATCATTTCATGATAGAATTTATTGTTCTTATTTTTAGATAAATAAGTGACTAGTAGATATATGGATACTAATTGGCTTAAATAAGTTTTTGTTGCTGCAACACCTATTTCAGGTCCTGCTTTTGTGTAAATAACATTATCTGCTTCACGAGTAATAGAACTTCCTAAGATATTAACAATAGCTAATGTTCTAGAAACTTTAGACATTTTAATGGCTGATAAGGTATCTGCAGTTTCTCCAGATTGGGAAACAAATATTGTTAATGTGTTTTCATCTAAAGTGTTTGTGAAATACTTAAATTCAGATGAATAAATAACATCCGTTTTAATATTTGTAAAGACTTCAAGTAGGTATTTTCCAGTTAAAGCAGCATGATAAGAAGTTCCACATGCAACAAAATATATTTTATTAATATCATTTAAGTTAGATACAATATTCTCAATATCTTTTTTAGCTTTTAAAGTATTTACTACTACATTAGGTTGTTGATTAATTTCTTTTAGCATGAAATGATTATAACCCTCTTTTTGAGCCATTTTTTCATTCCATTCTATGGTTTGAATATTTTTATCTAAAATTTTTCCATTTAAATCTTTTACAATGACTTTATCTTTCTTTAAAATTATTAATTCCTTATCTTGTGGAAAAATTACTTTTTTTGTGTGTTTTAAGAATGCTGGAACATCGGATGCTATAAAGTTTCCATCTTCACTTAAGCCAACAACTAAAGGGCTTTCATTTTTAATAGCTAAAACTTCATCAGGATTATTATTATAAATTGCCCCTATAGCATAAGATCCATCAAGTGATTTAACCATTTCTATCATCGAATCTTGAAAATCAAACCCATCATTTATGAATTTCTCAAGAAGATGAGCTATTACCTCTGAATCAGTTTCAGATTTAAAAATGTATCCTTTTGAAATTAAATTAGTTTTAAGTTCTTCATAATTTTCAATAATCCCATTATGAACAATAGCTATTGTATCATCATTGTTAGTATGAGGATGAGAGTTAATCTTATTTGGACGTCCATGAGTTGCCCATCTTACATGAGCAATACCTAAATTTCCTTTAACATCCCCAAGATGAATTTTCTTATCAACATCATCAATTTTTCCATTATCTTTTCTTAACTCAATTTTTCCTTCACTTAATGTAGCTATACCTACTGAATCATAACCTCTATATTCTAATTTTTTAACTGAATCAAATAAAACGGATCCTACTTTTCCAATACCAACATAACCAACAATACCACACATAAGAATACCTTTTAGATTATACAATAAATATTATAAATTTAAATAAGTATTAAAAAAACTCAATAATCTAAAATGTAAATATCATCATGTTAAAACTTTAATAAAAATGAATCATGATGTACTATTTTTATTTTAAACTATTATATTAAGAAAAATTATTAATTGAGTAATTAAAATCTTAAATTTTATTATCCTTTAAATTAAAAAAAAATTAATTTATAATAATAATATCACTATGAAGTTAATAAATTTATTTTTATTCAATTTTTTTTTAAATTACTTTATAATTTTTGTTTGTTATAATATATAAATATTGTTATTATAAATTTAATTCAATGATATATGCTTAAAAAAAATCGTTTATCTCTAAAAAAAATAGAAAAATTAAACTTAAACAAGACTTAATACAATCAAATGCCTGCAAATAATACTAAACAAATTATAATAAGCTATTTTGGATATAATAGTTATATACCACAAAACACTTATTTCCATGCTTAATTTAGGAAGAATTTGACTATCCAATATTTTACTTAAAAAAAAAGATTAAAATTTAATATAATCTCTAGGATCTAAGAAAGTATCACCAGTGAACTTTAATGGATAGTTACTACCATAAGAACCAAGATATAATTTATAAACAGGCCCCTCAAGATCTTCAAAGCTTTCAGCATGATTTTTTCCTGTAGGAACATCAAAATCACCATCATTACCACCAAGACCCATACAACTAAAGAAATGACCTTCAATTAAATCATTATCTTTAATACCTGCAAAACAAGGATTTGAATTAAGTGCAAATCTCATAACACCCCATTTTTTAGATTGAGGATCATAATTTTTAACTGCTGTTAAATAATACTCTCCCCAGGTGTAATTAGTTCGGCTTGGTGCAATACTGTTAGTACCAATACCAAAAACATATTTATGGACTTTTTCACCATTTACAGTAATCATCTCATTAAACAAATTAGTTACATATGCCTTATCTGATACTTTATTAATATATAAATCATTAATCTCTTTACCTTCTTCTATGGAGAAATTATTAAATGTCTGTAGAACGGTTTGATTAGTTCCTTCTTTAAACTTACTTATGTCCCAACCATTATCTTCATTAGTAGCACATTCTGATTCAAACCTATAAATAGTACCATTAATCTCCACTAAGATGGCACGATAATCATGTGTGCCATTATTACTTTCACCTTGGATAATTGCACAAGGATAACCTTCACGTTTTAAGTAATGAGCAGCATAGTCAGCTAACCCCCAAGAATCTCCTTCAAATTTATAAAAAACTTCTTCAAATGTAGCACCAGACCCATACTCCAAATGTTGATTCATATTATTAGTTAAAGTAACATTTACACCATAAATGCCAGTTCCATTAAACTGACCAGGATCAGGTACAGTAACCCCCACATTTGCAAAACTGGATGAAACGGATAATATTATAGTTAATAAAGTTATAAATGTTTTAAAATATTTACTCTTCATAATGAGTATACCTCCTATTGATAATTTTAATTTATTATTATATTTTCTATGATATGGTAAAATATCGGAAAATACTCTTATTTTTAATAGTTTAGTTAGTTTTGAAGAGAAAAATTATTAATAAAATAAAGTGGTTATATTTTATTTTTATCAATTTACTAAATTAATATTTTTTTCTCTCCATACATGTTAACACATTCCTTTAAAATTTTTTTTAATTTATTATTAAAATTTTTTATCTTACTTCTCAATTAATAAACAATATAATCATATATAAAGTTTACTACAAAATATTAATTATCGTATTTTAAGGAATGGTTATACTGTATTTTTATCAATTGATATTGTTCATATATTTTAAAACTTTTAAAATTAGGGAAAAATGCTTGTTTTTAGAAGATAATATTTAATAAAAAGAATTTGTTTTAAGTTTGCTATTTAAACTTCAAATTATTAAATAAAAGAGAGGGTGGTTTGTATAATATATTATTAATTTTATTAAAAAAAAGAAGGGATAACTGTTATAAAAGAACAAAATATCCATTATTTATGAAAATTTAAAACTTTAAAATTACATTTTTACAATTTATATGCTTAATTGAGAGGAATTTTAATTTTTTATATTGTTTTTCCTTTTAAAAAAAAAACATTCCATTAATTATATATCAATAAAGTAATATTTTTGGTCGTTAAGCTTTTTAAAAAGTAAATATAAGGTAATTGTTATAGCATCAAGCCTAATACTAGACTAATTTTTTAAGAGAAAAATACATATAACATTTTCAGATAAGTTAATTATTCACTATCAATTAATAGTTATTAATAAAATAATTTTTTTATAATTTAATCAGGAATGAATTATTATTTTAAAAGACGTTTTATCTTAAAGGAGATGATAACATTAAATTCACTATTAAAAATAAAGATTCAAGAGGAAGAATTGGTATTTTTGAAACAGAACATGGTATTGTTAAAACACCTAATTTAATGCCAGTTATTCATCCAGGAAAGCAAACTATAGACATGAACAAATTTGATTTAAATATAGTAATCACAAATGCATATATTATTTATAAAGATGAAGAATTAAGAACTAAAGCTTTAAATAATGGAGTGCATGATTTAATTAAGTTTGATAAAGCTATTATGACTGATTCTGGATCTTATCAACTTTCAGTTTATGGAGATGTTGAGATAAGTAATCAGGATATTATTGAATTTCAAGAAGCAATAAAAACAGATATTGGAACTTCTTTGGATATTCCAACACCCCCATTTTCAACAAGATCTAAGGCAGAAAAAGATCTAAAAATTAGTTTTAATCGTGCTGAAGAAGCAAAAAAGATTAAAAATGATAATCAGATGAAAATGTTATTAAACTCAGTTGTACAAGGTTCAACATTTCTTGATTTAAGACGCAAATCTGCAACAGAACTTTCAACTCTGGATAGTGATATATATCCTATTGGAGCTGTTGTTCCTTTAATGGAAAGGTATAATTTTACTGATTTAGTAGATGTAGTAATGAATTCAATCTCACACTTACCAGATTCTAAACCAAAACATTTAATGGGAGCAGGACACCCCATGATATTTGCTTTAGCTGTTGCAATGGGATGTGATTTATTTGACTCTGCAGCTTATATATTATATGCAGAAAAAAATAGATTTTTAACCACCCAAGGAACATACAAACTTGAAAATCTAGAGGAAATGCCATGTTCATGTGAAATTTGTAGTAATTATACTCCTGATCAGTTAAGAGCCATGGATAAAAATGAAAGAACAAAGTTAATAGCTGAACATAATTTAAATGTTAGTTTTGCAGAAATTAGGGTTATAAGACAGGCAATTGTGGATGGAAATTTAATGGAACTTGTTGAAGAAAGATCAAGATCACATCCATTACTACTAAATGCATATAGGAGACTCGGGGATTATTCTAATGACCTTGAAGTATATGAACCAAGAGTAAAAAAATCTGCATTTTTTTATACAGGATCTGAATCTCTAAAAAGACCAGAAGTTACAAGACATTTATTAAAATTAAATGAAATGGATAAAAAAAGAGACTTAGTTATTTTACCATCATATACAAAACCATATTCCAATAATCTTCCTGATAATTTAGGGGATTTTTATGTTTATGGTGATGAAATGGAAATAGATTTAGATAATACTGATTTCATGGTTGCTGATATTCCATTTACTTTAATTCCTTTAAATATTGATGAAGTTTACCCATTATCTCAAAATGAATCTCCAAGAATAAAAGATGCAGGAGCAATAAAATTTCTTAGAGATTTTTTATCAGAGTTCCTTGAAAATTATGCTCAGGTATTAATACATTCTAGAGTAATTAATGATTATAAAATGAGTTTATTTATTATACATCCACAATCAAATTTAATCACCTTTAAAATAGATGATAAAGAAAAAATTAAATCAGTGGCTGATTATCAGTTTGGAAATGAGGTAGGAAATACTCTCTTTAAAGGAGAAATTAAAATAGAAAAAAGTAAAAAAACGGGTAAAATCAGACATATTTATGATAATAATGAGTTAATTGCAACTATGAGATCTTCAGATTCATATTTTGTTCTTTCAAAAGAAGGAGCTAAAAGAGTGCATGGTTGTACGAAATTTCCTAAAAACAGAATTGTTGTAAATGCAGATTCTGAAACCTTTGCTACTGAAGGAAAAAGTATATTTTCAAAATTTGTTCTAGAATGTGATGAGAATATAAGATCCCAAGATGAAATTTTAATTGTTAATAAAGATGATAAATTACTTGCTTTTGGTAAATCACTGCTTAATCACAATGAAATTATGAGTTTCAATACTGGTCAAGCAGTTAAAACAAGAAAAGGCATTTTAAATTAATATTAATTTAAATTTTAGTAAAATTCACTCTTTAATAAAAATATTAAGAATTTTTTCAGATATTAAAATAGTTGTTGATATTATAACAATTAATATCCATTCAAAATATCCTATGCTTGTTGTTTTAAATACATTTTGTAAAAATGGTAAGTAAATTACTAATAGCTGTAATAAAAATGATAATGAGATAGATATCCAAAAAAACTTATTCTTTTCATCTGAATTTGATCTATTATTAAAAGCATTGAATATTTGGTATACTACAAAAGTAGTAAATGCAACAGTCATAGCTATTTCTTTATTGTGGATTGGATCTTCATAAATAAATAAGGCTAATGTACCTATTGCCATTACAATCCCAGAAATAATCACCTTAATTAATGTATTTTTTGATAAGATATCTCCTTTCCTTGGTTTTCTATCCATAATATCTTTTTCAGCACCTTCAATTCCTAATGATTGAGCTGGTGGTCCATCCATTAGTATATTAATCCATAGAATTTGAGCAGGATTAAATGGGATGGGAAGATTTAAAATTGATGCGGATACTATTGTTAAAATAGCCCCAATATTTGTGGAGACTTGAAATTTTACAAATCTTTTAATATTATCAAATATTTTCCTTCCTTCTTTAATAGCTTTAATTATTGTTGTAAAATTATTATCTTGAATTATTATATCTGCTGATTCTTTAGCAACATCTGTTCCATTACCCATTCCTACACCAATAGATGCTTTTTTAAGTGCTGGAGCATCATTAACACCATCACCTGTCATTGAAACAATATGTCCATGATTTTGTAATCCTTCCACTATTTTAACTTTTTGCTGTGGAAAAACCCTAGCATAAACCTCAACATCTCCAGCAATTTCATTAAATTCTTCATCGGAAAGTTTATCCATATCATTTCCATTTAAAACTTTCCCATCACTTAATATTCCAATTTCTCGTGCAATAGATGCAGCTGTAGATTGATGATCACCTGTAATCATTACAACTTTTATTCCAGCAGCCTTGCATGATGCAATCGCGTCTTTAACTTCTTCAGCTGGAGGATTCATCATACCTAACAACCCAACAAATATTAAATCAGCTTCAACTAAGTCTTGATTATCTATTTGGAAGTCATTATCTACCTGTTTATATGCAAGAGCTAATACTCTAAGAGCTGATTCTGTCATATCTATATCTTCAATAGCTTTTTTCCTATCTTCCTTACTTAAAATTTCAATGTTTCCATTTTTATCAATATATTTAGATTTTTCTAGGATAATCTCAGGTGCACCCTTGCTAAAAATAGCTATTTTACCATCATTTTCATGAATTGTTGTCATTCTTTTTCTAATACTGTCTAATGCATATTCTTTTATAATGGGGTGTGTTTTTTCAAGTTCTAACTTTTTATAACCATTATCTTCCCCATATAACATAACAGCAACATCAGTTGGATCACCTATACCTTCTCCATCTTTAATACTCGCATTATTACATAATGTAGCTATTTCATAAGATTTAAGGTTGTTACTAACTCTTGCATCTCTAACTTTCATTTTATTTAAAGTTAAAGTCCCTGTTTTATCTGTACAAATAACAGTACATGATCCAAGTGTTTCAACAGACAATAGTTTTTTTACAATTGCTTTTGATTTAGCCATTTGTTGAATACCTAATGCTAAAGTTAAGGTTAAAACAGCTGGAAGCCCTTCAGGAATAGCTGCAACAGCAAGAGAAACAGCAGTCATGAATGTTTCAACAATAGGACTTCCTTTTAAATATTGGGAAGCAAAAACAATACTACAAACTACAATAGCTATTAAACCAAGAGTTTTACTTAAAGAACTTATTTTCTTTTGAAGTGGAGTATCTTCATCTTTTTCTCCAATTATTTGAGCAATTTTTCCAATTGATGTGTTCATCCCAATATCCATTACAATTCCAGTTCCATGACCAGATATAACATTAGAATCCATATAAGCTATTGATTTTCTCATATTATCATCATGAGAATCTTTATCAATATCTAATACACTAACATTACTTTTAGTTACAGGAAAAGATTCACCGGTTAAAGAAGATTCATCTATTTTTAAATCTATAACATCAATTAAAATCAGATCAGCTGGAACTTTATCTCCTTCTTCAACAATTACAATATCTCCAATTGTAAGTTCCACCCCAGAAATTTTTTGAACTTCACCATTCCTTTTAACAACAGCATCAGTTGTTACAAGAGATTTTAATTTTTCTATTGCTTTTCCAGCTCTGTATTCCTGTATAAACCCAATTATTCCATTTAAAAGAACAACAATTATAATAACAACAGAATCAACAATATCTCCAATGATATAAGATATAATAGCAGCTATTATAAGAAGAATAATAAGTAAATCCAAAAATTGCATTAAAAAAATCTTTAAAGGACCATCCTTTTTATCCTCTAACAATTCATTTTTACCATTAATTTCAAGCCTTTGAGATGCTTCTAAATCAGTTAATCCATTTTTTCTAGTTTTATATTTACTATAAACTTCTTTAAAATCACCCATTAATTTTTCTCCTTAATAATCATTTAAATACAATTCACAAATATAATACTTAAATATTTTACAAATCATGAATGATTAATATTATAATTTTAATATTTTTTTTTTATAGTTTAAAACCTATTTTTTTGCAATTTATAAATATTTTAAATTTTACTAAAATTAATATTTTTAAAAAATATTACTATATTTTTATTATTTTATAAAATAATAGTATGAAACTTATTAATATTTAAAATAATAAGTATAAATGCTATTAAACAAGAAAATAAGATACATTTATAAAAATTATGCATTATTTAAAAATTGGTTTTAAACTATGATATAATAAAAAATAGAACTTTAATAAAAATATAATAAATTTTTCATTAAATTAAATATTAAATCAGTAATGAATTTGCTTACTAAATTATATCAATAAATATATCAATAAATAATTTACTAATAATATATTAATTTCTATATACTTATCTATCTTCTATATTTATACCCAATTCATTTATTTGTTCACGAATATAATCAGATAACTGATAATTTTTTTCATCTCTTATTTTATCTCGAGTTTTTAAAATAATATCTAAAAGGTTATCAGCTAACTCTTGATTTTCAAGACTTTTTTCTTGTTTAAAAAGATTTAAGTTAAATATTTCATCAAAATCCATTAAAAATCTTAAAGATAGGTAAATAAATTCCTGAGCTATCTTTAGTTGATTTTCATCTATATCAATTTTAGAAATATTTTCATTGATAAAGCTGTTAATATTCTTAGTAAAATTTAAAACAGCTGCTAAACTTCGAGGAGTATTAAAATCATCATCCATATGTTTAAAGAATTCTTTTTTTACATCATTTAACCTTACTAGAATATCATGATTCAAATCATCATATTTTATTAATTCATCTTTTAAAGGTTTTGATTGGAGAGTTTTAAATTCATCCCTCTTTGGATAACTTTTATCAAGAATTTCTTGAAACTCAATTAAATTATTTACGGTTTTTTTTAATCTATCCATATTTTTTGATGCCTGATTTAATGCCTTAAAGGAGAAGTCAATTGGATTTCTGTAATGTGTTGAAAGAATAAATAAGCGAAATACCATAGGATCCCAGTCTTTTAGAATTTCTCTTATTGTAATAAAATTGCCTAATGATTTAGACATCTTTTCTCCCTCCACATTAAGAAATCCTGTATGTAACCAATATTTGACCATAGGTTCTAAAGAAGAGATAGATTCCATTTGAGCAATTTCTGATTCATGATGGGGGAAAATTAAGTCTAATCCTCCTCCATGAATATCATATTGAGAACCAAAATATTCTGCTGTAATAGCTGTATCTTCAATATGCCAACCTGGTCTTCCATTTCCCCATTTTGATGTGAAATATGGTTTTTCATTGGTTTTTTTCCATAAAGCAAAATCATATGGGCTTTTTTTATTGCTTTTAGCTATTTCTCTATGGGTTTCTAATTTATCTAATCTCTGGTTAGAAAGCTTCCCATAATCTGGAAACTTTGCCGTTTCAAAGTAAATCCCATAATCTGTTTCATAAGCAAAACCTTTCTCAAGCAAGATATCAATCTGCTTATAAATCTCTTTTAAATGACTTGTTGCACGAGGATAAAAATTAACAGAATCAACATTTAATGTATACATATCTTCCTTGAATCTATTTTCATAGAATCTTGCTAATGTTTCAAAATTTAACCCCATCTCTCTGGCTTTTACAACTATTTTATCATCCACATCAGTTATATTTTCCAAATAAAAAACAGAGTACCCTATAAATTCCAAATATCTCTTTATCATATCAAAAGAGATATAAGTACGTCCATGCCCAATATGTGCATCATCATAAACTGTTGGTCCACAAACAAAAAGATTAACTCTATCATCATTTTGACTGACAAATTTCTCTTTTTCCCTGTTCATAGTATTGTATATTTCTAACATATTAAGCACTTGAATTTCTTAATTAATTAAATTTTATTTTTAGTTATAATATGAATAATTTTTATAATTTTAGTATTATATTATGGATTAATTTCATATTTAAATGATAAATAATTTTAATTAATAAGCTAAATATTATAGTATATATATAATATATCTTTTGGAGTATAATTTTATAATAAATAATTAATGGAAACAGTTATAATAAATAATTTAAAAAAACTCAAAATTAAAATGGTTTCTTATGGATAGTGAAAATAAAGATTCTTTAAAGAGAGGATTAAAAACAAGACATTTAACAATGCTAGCGCTGGGTAGTTCCATAGGAACGGGTTTATTTTTAGCATCAGGAGGGATGATTTCAGTAGCTGGACCTGGCGGAGCTTTACTATCATATCTTTTAGTTGGATTCTTAATTTACTTCTTAATGAATGGATTAGGAGAAATGTCAACTTATCATCCTGTAACAGGTTCAGTCATAACATTTGTAAAAGAATACGTTGATCCAGCATTAGGTTTTTCAATTGGATGGATATATTATTATATGGTGATAGCTTCAATAATCATGGATGTAATTACATTAGGAATTTTAATGAGTTTTTGGTTTCCAAACATTCCTATTTGGATTTTTAGCACAGTATTATTCTTAATAATCCTTTTTTTAAATTTTTTAGGGACAAAAACATTTGGAGAAACTGAATTCTGGATGTCTATTATTAAAGTCCTTGCAATAATAATTTTCATAATACTTGGAGTATTAATTATTTTAGGAGTAATAGGCAGAAACCCCATAGGATTAACAAACTTTTTTTACGGGGGAGGTCCATTTATTGGAAATATTAATTCCTTTTTTTCAGTTCTTATACTAGGAGCATTATCTTTTGCTGGAGTCGAATTAATTGGATTAACAGCAGGAGAAGCAGATACCCCTTCTAAATCCATACCTAAAGCAATAAGCACTATTTTATTAAGAATATTAATATTTTACATTGGAACAATCTTTGTAATAGGAGCAATAATACCTTACACATCACCATATTTACTAAGTAGTGAAACAAACTTAGCTGTTTCACCATTTGCATTAATATTTCAATATGCAAATATAACCTCTGTTGATTCACTTATTAACTTCATTATATTAACTGCAGTTATTTCTGCTTGTAATTCAGAATTTTATGCTTCCACGAGAGTATTATATTCATTAGGAAAAGAAAAATTCGCACCAAAAAAATTCACAATCGCAAATAAAAATGGAATACCTTACTTTTCAATGATAATTACAATACTTACTGTACCTGTATGTATATTAATCACATTAATAGGTTTTAATGCTTATTTAATTCTAATTAATGGTGTTGGTATTTCAACATTGATCATATGGACTTGTTTAGGAATAGCTCATTATCGTTTTAGACAAGGATACATAAAACAAGGTTTCAACTTAAGTAAATTAAAATTTAAATCTAAATTATTCCCATTAGGCCCAATTGTAGTTATTTTTGGAACAATTTTAATGTTAGGATATAACTTAATTTCAACTTTCTTTACTGATTGGATTAGTTCTTTTTATCTATTCTTCCCATTAATAATCTTCTTTATTTTGTTTATATCCTATAAAATTTATCATAAAACTAAATTAATACCCTTAGATAAAATAAATCTAAAAAGGTAAATGAATTAATGAAGAATTATTTTTTGTGGCTATTTTCAAATGAATTTACAAATTTTTAGGAAAAAACTATTATAAATTTACAGTCAAAAAAGGTTTATTATATATAGTTTGAAAAATAAAATAAGTAATTGTAATTGTTAGAACAATATTTTATGATTTATTATTTTTTCTTAAAAAGATAAATATTATTTAATTATACTATTTAATTATTAAATTTTTTAGTGTTTTTTTATTGATTATTCTTGAAGAAATTATTTCTAAAAATCTTTTTTATTAACTAATTTTTGCTAAATAAATAAATTCATATAAAAATGGAAGTGATTTCACAATGTTTGAAAATAATGATAGAAATTATAATAGTGCTCCTGTTAATGTTGGAGAAGAACATGATGTTAAAATAGAAGATATGGGAAGATCTGGAGATGGAATAGCTAAAATTGAAGGATTTATAATTTTTGTTCCTAATACTAAAAAAGGTCAAGAAGTTAAAATAAAAATCACTGAAACTAAAAGAAATTTAGCATTTGCAGAATTGGTAGAATAATATTCTCCTTTCCAAATTTTTCTTTTTTTTAAATCTCTGTAAAAAATAGTGGATTTTTTCAATTTCAAAAATTATCTATAAATTTTCAATTTGAAAAAACTCATTTACTTTCTTCTTTTATATATAATAAATCTTAAAATAGAATTAACTTCTACAATTTATTCAACATTTATAATCTAAACAATTTTGGAGATTTTCATCTGAAAATGATAAAGATGCTATTGCTCCTGAATCTTTTATTATAGGATAAACTTCATTATTTTTAATTCCAACTAAAAAATATTCTATGTTTGCAGGATGAATTCTTTTTGCTAATTTATAGTATATTCTTTTAAAGGTATTTTTCCAGATAATCCAGTCATTGCCTTGATATTTAAATCTATTAAAATATAATAAATAAGCATTGCAAATACTAAATTTCATGGAAGCCCCATTATAAATTTATCTTTAATCCTACCAAATAATTGGGAGTTTCTGGTAAATACTATGAATTATAATTTCTCCTAATTCACCTGACTTTTTTAGTATATCTCCAACAACAAATGATGTTCCACCAGAACAAATCATAATATCTGATTCTTCCATCATATTTTTAATTTATTATAATTATCATTGACTATTCCTTTAATATTAACCTTTCCATCAAAGGATAAAATGTCCTATAAATTTAGAATGGTTGTATTATTACCTATTCTTAAAAATCATAACATTTAAATACATATATATTAAAAAATGTTTATATGATAAGTAATTGGAAAAGTTCCCAATATTTTCTTAAAGATTCATGAAAATTTTTAATTTATGGGATTAAAGAAAAGCTTTTTCCTTTGAAAATCAGTTTATGTTTTCAACTTTAAGTGGGAACTGTCTAAAATTTTACTGAAATAATATTTGAAATATCTAAATATGAGAATAAAGTAAATATAAATTTAGAGTTTTAAAATGCAAAATATTAACAAAAATAGAGTGTTTTTTAATTGCTATATTTTTAATTCTTAATAAAGCTCATCAAACTTTCATTAATCCTTATTTAAAAGGGAATAAGAAGAATTAACTAAATACAATATTCTTATATATTCTGAAAGAGTTGATGCTAACTCTAAAGGAATTTATAATTGTATTAATCAGGAATTTTATGAAAAAGAATGGTTAAATTATAAATTTAATAATCGTGAAGAAGATCTTAAAATTAAAAGTTTAAGACAAGTAAAGTATAACATACCGTCCTGATTTGTTATTATTTAAATATATTGCTAAAATAGAGGTTTAATCATGAAATATATTAATAAATTAGATGGGGATAGAATATTCTTAAGTTTAAGTCAGAAAGAAGATTTAAGGTTATATAATGGTTGGTTAAATGATGCTGAAATTAATTTAACATATGGAAGAAGTCATATTGTTTTTAATGAACAACAACAAGCTAAATATATTGAAGATTATGATAATAATGATGATAAATTTTTCTTTGTTATAGTGTGTAAAGGAGAAAATCCTGAAAATGAGCAAGCTATTGGGATTGGATTATTGTATGATATAGATTATGTTCATGGGAAAGCTACTTTAGGTCTTTTATTAGATAAATCTTTTCAATCACAGGGATATGGTAAAGAATCCACTAATTTACTTCTTGAGTTTGCTTTTAATATTTTAAATTTAAATAATGTTATGTTATATGCTATTGAATTTAATGAGAAAGCATTATCTGTGTATAAAAGTTTTGGATTTAAAATAATTGGTCGTCGAAGAGAAGCTTATCCTATAAATAATAAAGTTTATGATGAAGTGTATATGGATATATTAAAAAAAGAATTTAATAATAGAAACGATTCAGGACTATAATTAATTGGTAATTAATATTGTTAAATTTTTGAAAGGTTCATTCATTTTCTTTTGGATAATCTTTAAGAAGTGTTTGTGCAGTTTCCAAGTAATGGCTATTTTCATTGATGCTAAGTAAAATATCTATGGATTTCTTTAAATCTCCCTTATTATCTAATATTTGTGCTTTATTAATCAAAAACTCATCATGTGTTCTATGATTTGAATTTTTTAAAGTTTTATTATGTATTTTAATCTTAAGTCTGGGTCTCCATTAGCACTAAGAATAATGGCTTTATTAGATAATGCATATCCAAAATTAGAATCTATTTCAAGAACTTCATCTAAAATATCTATAGCTTCCAATTTTTTATCTTTATCAATTACTAAAGAGCTTTATCAACCATAGCCTATTTAGGTCGAAGATTATTTTCAATTCCATACTCTATTACTTCAAGTGCCTCATTCTCTCTTCCTAGACTATTTAAAACAGAAACTTTCTTAGAAAGTGCATCTAACTGGTGAGGATCATTAGCTAAAACTTCATTTCAAGCATCTAAACACTCTTTAAACTTTCCGTTATTTGATAAAAATGCGACTTTAATAAAAAAAGTATATGACCATTTTGGATTTTCTTTTGGAAAGTTATCAATAAATTTAAATCCACTTTTTAACCCATTTAAATTTATCAATGATAATAGTAAATTTTTTATGATAATTTCATTTTCTGAATCCTTATTAAAAGTTGATTGAATTATTCTTAATGCTTTTCATTAATTTATTATTTTCCCCAACAACAGGAAGACCACTGATTTTATTTTTATCTAAAATATTTAAGATTGTTGTTATTTTAGTTTTTGGATCTGTTTTTATAACACTCTTAACCATGAAATCTTTTACTTTAAAAATATTCTCTTCAAATTTATCTGCTACTTCATCAACTTCAGGCAGATAATTTCTATTTAAGTATAAAAATATAATGGCTACAAGTACAAATAATCCCCCTTAATGAATGGAACATTTGGTGCTATATTTTCTCTAATGTATGTTGCAAAAAGTGGGGCTATTGCTGAACCTATAAAACAGATGAAATTATATGTTGCTGATGTTGTTGATTTGTCTTTATCCCCTATTTTCATCATTGCAGTTGTAAATGAAGTGTTGATGTTTCCTATTAAAATACCTGAGAGGATAATACTAACTACAAGTGTTTCTATGCTCTTAGTAAAAATTCCCATGATAAATAAAATAGCAACAAGTAAGGATAAAAAAAATTAAATTGATTTAAATGTTCCAAATTTTTCTCTGATTAATAGTACCATGAAATTGAGGATAATGCTACAAGTATCCCCCATCCTAAAAATACTAAACCTATATCTTCTGCATTTAAACCAAGCATAAATGGAGAATATGCAAATAATGTGAAAAATCCGAAGTTAAAACAAAATGGATTTAAAATAGATTTATTTTCTCTTTTAAATTCTTCATTAGCTTTTATTTGTTTTTCAATTACACTTTATTTAGGTAGAAGTACAAGTAAAAGCATAAACCCTAATAACATCAATAATCCTACACCATAAAATGGATACTTCCAGAATATTCCCTCAATTAAAGGACCCATTGAAAATCTTAAACCAACAGCTGTTTCATAAAGTATTATTGAACCATGAGTGTCATTTCCAGAAAAGTTTAAAATAGGTGTTAATGCTACCGCTACAAATAAAGCATTTCTAAGTCCCCAACCCATCCTTAAGAAGATTATTGTCCAAACATTATCTGAACATCCACATAAAACTGAGAAAATTGCAATTATAACAACCCCAGAAAGTAAAGTTTTCTTAATAAATAACAGGTAAAATAGGATCTACTAAGCCAATTCCCCATAAATGAAATTACAGCAGCGAAAAATACTGCCCAAAGTATTATGGATTTAGTTTAGTTATACTGATCATATCTTGAATTTTAGTGTATTTTAGTATGGTTTTTTTAAATTTCAATAGTTTAAAGTCTCCAGTTATGAATTTAGAAACTAAATTTTTAATATCTAAATCACGAGCATCCAATTAATATAATCATCAGGAGTATGTATGTTTAAATTTTAGGGAGTTTAGCTGTTCTAAGTTTATTTAGGATTTTAGGATACTTTTTTTTCCTATAATGAACTTTTTCAAGTTTAGATTTACAACCAGTAAAATTATGAGCAACAACTATGGGCAAATTATTTAAAAATTGTTCTGTAACTTCTTTTTTATTGAGTCATTTATTTGTAAATTATATAAAAAAGTAAAGATAATTTAATTCATTGCTTAGTTTTTCTTTCTCTTTTTTGGCAATGTAAACTACATATGTGATTTTTCCATCTTAAAAATTTATAAATGCCTAAAAAAGACTAAGTAGAGGTTAGTGAAGAGAGAAATTCTCATTATAAATTTTTTAGTAAATGATTATGAAAACAGCAAATTATTAAAAAATTATTTATTATATGATTTTTAATATTCATTTAAATAGTGTTTAACAATTTTATAGTTAATAGTATCCCCATATCTATTGTATGTCATGATATTTTCTATTTCATAAGGCTGTGATATTATCATGTGAAATATTCCTGCTTTTGCAAAACTAATAAGATCAGAATGGGAAGGTGAATTATTTGGTCCTGGATGGCTATGAACAGAACCCCAATTTTTTATTGTGGGTGGTAACATACCAGAAAAGATTATAACTCCTTCATTGGATGATTCTATAGGTAAAAATATTAAACCAGTGATTGTTAGAATTTTATTAGTAATTTCGCCATCAAAAAGTGCCATGAATTCATTAGGGTCTGATTCTTTGCAGTATTCTAAAATTGATTCAATAACATCATCATGAACATGAACTTCTTCAAATTCATATTGTGAAAGGTTAAATATCTTTGCAAGGAATTTTTTAAACATGAACACACTATCCCACTCTAACAACTTAAGGAATGTTTTTTAAAAAAATTATTAATGAGATGAAAAAAATTGATTATAAAGAAACATTTAAATTTACAATGCTTATTTCTATTAAATTTAGGAAGTATAAAAGTAAAAATTTATTTATTTTTAAATTTAATATTTAATTTTTAGATATAATAATATTATATTTAATGTTTATAAAAATTATTTTAAATATAATTAATTATTAAAAAAATACTAATAAATGATAAAATGACTTATTTTAAATGTATTAATAAATCAGAATCACCCACTAAATTATTTGTTAATGAACTTCATGAAAAAGAAGGATTAACAACTTTAAGCTTCTTAAAGAACTTAAATGGTTTTAAGAATGGGAAAATTATAATATGTAACTTTGATGAAAGTGAATATATCTCAACTTTAAAAGAAGATTATTAGAAATTGGGAAAAGTCATAGGCCTTATAAAAGAATATAATCCTGATTTTTACACTGAATTACACTGTTAAAAATTATGAAAAATTCACATCAAATAATAGAAAAGATTGCGGAGGTCTTCCTCCTTTAATTGAACTTGAAAATAAGGTTTTAGTAAGTTCTGTTTCTCCATTAATTAGAAAGAAATATTAATTGAAATTCCATGTAATAATAAATCAAATCTATCTAAAAAAAACATATGAAGATTTTCTAAAAATAATAGCTATCTCAAATAATAGAGATGATTTTCAAAAAAAATAAGTTCAAAATATCCAAAATAGGTAGATTTAGCTATAAAACATACAAAAGAAATTTTTGGAGAATGTTTCCCCCCATTTTAAAAAAAAGAAATTTAATGATAAAATTTTTAATTATTTTGCCATTTTTAAAATCAAGTATTGTTCATTCCCATAGATGAGTTTTCTTTTGTCATAGACATATTACAATTACATTTACTATCATTACCTATTTCACACATAGCACAACATTCATTATCTCCACCTGCATGGTCATGGCACTTAGATATTAACATTTTGCATTGATTACATACCCCTTTTTCATGTTGAGATGCTAAAATACATGTCGCAACAATAGCTATAATTACAATAACTATAAATACCCCACCAATTACATATTTTTTTTTCATTATTTATCCTCCCATGATTTATCTCATTTAATTATTTATTATTTTATAATTACTATTTAATTATTTCTTTATTTATTATTTATACGAGGCTTCCAAAGAAATGTATTTTTAAAAAAATTTTTATCTCTTTAAATCTATTATTAAATTATTCCTTAAATTTTTATTGGCAACGAAAAGAAAAAGCAATTTATAATTATTAAATCATTGTTTAAATGGATGTTTTATTTAATGAATGTAAAGTTTGATTTAATATTTATTTAACTAATTAAAATTCTTTTTAAATTAAAATAAAATAATTAAATATTGTTAAATTATAAATAAATTGATTTACTCCAAGTTAATATTTTCAAAAAATACACTTGTGTGGAAACCTCTATACTTATTATATTAATTCTTACATAAATACTTTTCAATTTGATTTATTGATAAGGTTATTAATAAAGATAATAATGTCATTATAAATATGCCTGCCCAAATGAAAGAAACTTCGCCATTCATTTGTGAGTTCATAATAAAGTATCCTAATCCTTTTCCAGTTGTCATTCCCATCATTTCAACTCCAAAAGCCATTAAAAACCCAGACAGAATTCCTAAACGAATACCTGAAAATATATTTGAGAGTGATGAACGAAGCTGAACTTTCCAAAATATATCAAATTTATCTAATTTAGTTGCTTTAGCTACTTTAACGTAGGTTGGATTTACATTTTTTGCCCCAGTAACAGTATTATTTAATATTGGCCATTGTGCTGCCCAATAAATAATAATTACTGTGGATAACTCATTTATAATGGTTACGAGTATTAGTAAATGAAAAAGTGTAAGTGGATTGAATTGTTCTAAAAGTATAAAAAAAGGATTTAAAGATTCTTCTATTTTTTTAAAGTATCCTCCAAGTAAAAAACCTAATGGGATAGCTATTAAAATTGCAAGTGAAATACCAATTATTACCCTTATTAATGTATATAAAATATCTTCTATAATCATTCCATGAATTATTAACTGCCATGCCGTGATTATTATATTTGTTGGTGATGATATAAAGTTAGGATCAAATACACCAACAATACTTAAAACTTCCCATAGAATTATAAAAAGGATAATAGCAATAAATTTAATAAAAAATGATCTCACATGAGCAAAAATTTTATAAATTTGATTTTCTTTAGCACTTTCTAATTTCATTTAAATTAATCCTTATTTAATATATTAATCATGGAAAGTTTTAATAAACAGATAAAATAATATTATAAAAAAATAAATTTTTCATTGATCTGGTAAACTGGTATCCCATGCATCACTAAATTTTGTAGTGTAAAGATCCTCTGGTTTAAATTCACCTTCTTTTATTAATCCATCCGCTACCATTGCATCAATCCATGTTTGCAAGTAACCATCAACTGTTGCATCAAATGCTCCAGAAGGACTGTACCAATGAACATTAGATGTGTATGGTAAACCAATATTTTTAGAGGTTATTTCTCCAGCTTCTTGCCTATTATTATTAGACCATCTATTTGCATCTAAAAATGCTTTAATAAACTTTCTAACTGTATCTGGATGTTTTTTTATGTAATCTTCAGTAACAATAGCCATAGTCACTCCTGCAGCAGGACCAAATACTTCAGTACTTGTAGTTAATATTCTTAGTTTTTTACTAGGGTCTGTTGTTTCATTATTATCTCTTTCTGCTTTATAAAAGAATGGAGGATGTAATACTGAAACATCTATGCCTCCTTGTATTAAAGTTTGTTCTTGTTGGTTATCAGGAAGTACAAGGTATTCTATAATACTCTTTGGATCAACCCCATTATTTCTTAACCATGCACTAGTTTCTAAATCAGCACAGCTACCTGTAGACAATACTCCTACTTTAACTTTACGATGATTATCTTCAACAAATTTCTTAAAGTCTGAGGCATTTTTTAATGGGCTATCTTCTTTAACTAACCAGTGCATATGCCGTTTCTCAATAGAACCATTTATTGGTTCTGCACCAGTTACTGCAACAGCTTTTGCTTTAATTCCACTTTTAAGGAAGTTAATTAAGTGATCTGGATGTCCGTCAAATACATTAAGATCTCCATTTGTAAATGCTGATGGTTGCTGTTGAGGAGGAATGTTTCCTTTATCAACTAAAGTTACATTATATTTATCAAAAAATCCTTTCTCCTTAGCAACAAACCATGGAGTTCCAGAACAATCTTTAGTCACCGCCCCCTTAATTGCATTAGCATCTACAGGTTGTGATAATGATAATACACCAACAACTACAACTATAGGTATAATTGCTAAAACTATTAATAATAACTTTTTATTAACCATTTATTGTATCTCTCCTTTTTTATTTATTTTAATATTTTAATAAGTTATATTATAATGAATTAATCTATATGTTCTCTTAAGACATCATGGATATCACCCTTAATAAATAATATTTATAAAAATCATACCTCTTGTTTCCAAACAGAACCTCTTCGCTCTAGATAAATTAAGGAATAGGTTACAATATAACCTATTAATGCAACAACAACAATTCCCGCCCACATTCTAGGAATTTGCATAACCATCTGAGCTTGCATAATCAAATATCCTAAACCAGCACTTGATCCTAACATCTCAGCCCCAATAAGCATGAAGAATGAAAATGCTGCACCCATACGAATTCCTGTAAAGACCGTTGGTAATGATGCAGGAATTAATACCTTAGTAAAAATCTCTGCTTTTGAAAGACCAGAAGATCTTGCCATTTTAATTAAAACAGGATCAACATTAGAAATACCTGTGATTGTATTAAGTAATATTGGCCATTGGCAAACCCAATAAATAATTGATATTTTAGAAACTTCACCTATACCTAAAAACACGATAAAAATAGGGAATAATGTGAAAGGGTTTGCTTGAGATAAAAGTTGTAAAAGAGGATTAACTGCTTTTTCAAAGCTTTTAAAGAAACCTCCTAATAAAAACCCAAGAGGTAATGCTACTAAAAGTGCAATCCCAAAACCAACACCTACTCTAAACAAACTTATTACTGCATCATTTGGTAAAGTTCCATCAAGAGTTAATTTCCAAATTTCAGCAAGAATTGTGGTTGGAGTTGGGATAAAAATCTCATTAACAAGACCAATTGTTGGAAAAATCTGCCAAGCTATTAAAAATACTATAATTGCAAGATATTTATGTGCTACTGATTTAAACCAACCCATAACTGAAGAGTTTAGTGCCATTTAAATCCCTCCACCATCAATATTTTCATTTTCTTCAAATTTAATTCTCTTTTCAGTGATTTCTTGAGATTTAATAACCTCCTCTTTTAAAAGATCCCATACTCTACGTCTTAAACTTATAAAATCTGAATTGTTTTTAAAATCTGTAGCTATTCTATGATGTCTTGAAAAGGGAATATTCACTATTTCTTTAATTGTACCCGGTCTAGCAGTCATAACCGCCACTCTATCAGCTAAAAATACGGCTTCATCAATACTATGGGTAATGAAAATAACAGTTTTCTTAGTATTCTCAGTGATTTTAAGTAAATCTTCTTGTAATATTGCTCTTGTTTGAGCATCTACAGCTGCAAATGGTTCATCCATTAATAATATCTCTGGATCAATAGCTAAAGCTCTTGCAATAGCTACTCTCTGTTTCATACCACCACTTAATTCATGAGGATATCTATCTTCAAAGCTAGATAAACCAACAAGCGCAAGATACTTTCTAGCTATTTCTTCAGATTCAGCATCTTTTTTATTATTTTCAAGAGGAAATGTAACATTTTTAAGAGCATTTCTCCAAGGTAGTAAAGCATATTGCTGAAACACAATCCCTCGATCTAAACCAGGTTCTGTGATTACATTATCATCTATTTTAACTTCTCCTTCACTTGCAGGTGAAAGACCACCTAAAATATCCAATAAAGTTGATTTTCCACAACCACTTGGACCTAAAACAACTAAAAATTCGCCTTTATAAATATCTAAATTTACATCATTTAGTGCAATAAAATCTTCTATTTTACTCGTTTTATTGTTCTTGGTTTTAAATATTTTTTTAACATTGTCAATCCTAATTTTGGGCGGTCCTGTTATTTCTTTACCATTTACAGCTAACTCTTCTTTAACTTCACTTATATTATCATGCCCCTTAATTATTTTTGTATTTTCATTAAAATTACTTAAATTTAAATTCATTGACTATTGCATCAACATCATCCCCCATAAGTGATGGAACACAACCTGAGATTACTGTGAAAAATTCGCCTGTTGATATATAACAATAGTTATAAATTTTTATATTAGAACTGTTATTTACAAAGTTCTATATAAATGTTCCCATTGTATGTTCTAAAAATAAAAGAATTTTCCAAAATTGAAAAATTAGTCTATGATAAAATAATTATTAAACTTTATTTCATACAATAAAAAATAACTCCAGATATGCATACAGAATAAATAAAAACTCAATGCAAACCAAATTTAGGATAAGTTCTAATTTATAAATGTTAAAAATCTTCAAATGTTAAGAATGTTTCATGATTAAGACACAAATAAATTGCACTCATCAATTATTAACTTAATTTAATAAACTCTAATTATATTTTTTTTATTGTCAAAATGAGTATCAAAGGATAATATCTCACTTATTCCTACTTATCCATCCTAAATCATTTACAGCAGTTACAGAATCAAATTCTTTAGGAGCATCAGCTATTCCAACAATTATATTTACATTAGAAGGATTGTAGATGTTCTTATTAAGAATAATTGCTTTTTCATTAGTTAAAATTTCAATTCTTTCAATAGCTGACTCTTTATCACTGCTTTCTTTTTTTAATATTTCATTAATGAGTTTACTCTTTGATATACCTTGTTTTCTAGCTTTTTGGCTAATAATATTAAATAAACTATTTTCTATTTTAATTTCCATCGTTGCATATTTACCACACTAAATTTATTAAAACACATTAAAGCATTGCTGTTAAAATAAGAAAATTTCATTTTAAACAACAATGTCAATAATATTAAAAATATTGATGAATTAAAATACAAATTATCTCATAGTATAACTATTTTGGTTTGTCATTTCTTAAATCTAGTATATTTTATTTAGAGGTTTCCACGCGATTATTTTTTGTGGGATATGTTTGGTTCATTGATTTTTCCAAGTCTATAACTTATTCTCATCTTCACATGATTTTCCCAAATTCTTAGATTTTTAACAAAATTTTGGAAATAGATAAATTCATACGACGTCTATAATAATTTCTCTATGAATTAATGATTTTAATGACTAAAAACTGTTTTTAGAATTTGAAATCAGTGATTATGTTTTACATTGCCACCAAATATAAATAACATTATGAATTGGATTAAAATCCTATATTCTTCATAATACTAAAATTAATAATTCCCTTAATCTATGATTATTAATTTTAGACTGAATTTGTTCTAAATAGAAATTCAATTGCTCTTCTTCTAATTTATAAATTAAATCAATAAATGGGTTTAAATTATTATCAGTAGTATATTCATCTAAAACATCATAATAGCTATTTTTTTCATCTGATTTAATATATAATTTTCTTTAGCAAAATTCCGAGCTTTATCATGATTCGTTACTTCATATATTTCTTTTAAATCCTTTTTCCCATTGATATTTTATCTTCTATTAGAAGTTTGGTTTCTAGTAAAGTTAAAGTGTTTCCTTCAATAGCTGTTGACTCATGAGTGAAGTTAATCTCAAAATCAGTCCCATAATTTTCTAAAGCTTCTTTAGTAAATAAATTCATGTTATTTTTAAGTAAATCTCTTTTTTCAATTAATTTTTCATAACTAATATAAATACACGGATTATTTTTTCATGATTTCTTTTATAAGGAACCTTTAATCTCTTTCAAGATCAATAAATCTACCTTCATAACCACATAGACCCATACGAGAGGAATTAACAACAGGCATTGACGCATAATTTTTAAATCAGAACACTTTTCTGCATGTTTTATTGCACATTTATCACAGAACATACTATCATGAATAACACAGATTTGCAACATGATTCCCCTTTATAGGTTCATTACGTGAAAGCAATATTAATTCATCATCTGTTTTTACATAATACTCATCTAAAACAGTTAACTGAAGTTCAGTAGTACTTCCAAAATCATGTTCATAATTCAACTTCAAATCTTTATGAAAAACATTTTTTGCTTTTGCATTCATTGATACATTACCATTTGAAAATTCATTCATATGCCCACAACATTCAAGTCAAATGGCCCGAATAAATGAATCAATATCTTTCATGCTCGTTTCACCATCAATCCATAATGAAAGAAAATAAGATAAAGAACCATAAAGATTATGTTCTACTTTAACAAGATATGACTTTCCTTTCTTATTTTCAGCTTCTTTTTCCTTTAAATGATTTTTTAAATGACGATTAGTACCTGCTTTAGTAAAAGTTTTACCGCAAAATAAACATTTACCTTCTGATTTAAGAAGATTCGTTGACATTTTTATTTCTTCAACTTATTTAATAATTAATCTTATCTTAAATATTTTAATTATAAGTATATTTATTTATGGTCTCAATTGTATTAATAAAATATTAATTAGTTATCATATAAAATAATAGAGTATTAAAAACTTTTTGGAATTTCTTAAAAATTCATATAATGTATACACTTTTAACTTTAAATCTTAAACTAAGAATAAGTAAAACTCTAAATCTTTAATAATAAGGATAATTAATACAATGAAAACAATTACCAATGGAATCATTCTTAAAGGTTATGATTTAACCCCAACAAAATCAAACATGTTAATTGATGAAGGTAAAATCATTGAAATCTCAGATAAAATTTATAAAGGTGAAATCATAGATGTTTCTGGGGCAATAATATGTCCAAGTTTTTTAAATGGGCATACACATATTGGAGACTCTATAATTAAAGATTGTGGGGATGGAAAATCTATGGATGACTTAGTAAAACCACCGCTCGGATTAAAACATCTTGCACTTTCTAGAAGTTCTGATGATGAGATTATTTCTGCTATGAAAGATTCAATGTGGGAAATGCTTAAAACAGGAACAACACATTTCATAGATTACCGTGAAGGAGGTCTAAAAGGAATAGAATTATTAAAAAAAGCAGCATCTGAGATTCCTATTAACCCAATAATACTTGGAAGAGATCCTATTTTCCATAATAATACTGCATCAGCAATTAATATTAGAAAAACAACTATAAAACTTTTAGAAAACTGTGATGGAATAGGAGTAAGTGGTTTAAATGAAGTAAGAAGTGAAGTATGTGAAATTATAGTAGAAGAATGTTTTAAAAGAAATAAAATATCATCTATCCATGTGGGAGAATATCTAAAACTTCAAGAGAAATCAATTAAAGAAACTGGGAAAACTGAGATTGAAAGAGCGATTGAATTAAATTTTCAATTATTAATTCATAGTACTTACCCAAAAGAGAATGATATTAAGTTAATATCTGAGAATAATAAAATTCTCACAATATGTCCTCGTTCTAATGGAACACTTTCTTTAGGAATTCCCCCATTTTTAGATTTTAAGAAAAATGGAATTAAAACCTTGCTTGGAACTGATAATATAATGTTCAACTCCCCAAATTTAATGCGCGAAATGGAATACAGCTTAAAAGCATTAAGAGCAAAATATAAAACTTATATAAATCCTAAAGATATACTTAAATTATCTACCGTAGAAGGATCTAATAACTTAGATAAAAATAATTCAAGTTTTTATTCAGTAGTTAATAAATCAGTGATTGAAGAAGGTAATGATGCTCGATTATTTATAAGTAAATTAATATCTAAAAATCCATATTTAAATATAATAAATAGAGTTGAAAATGAGAATGTTATAGCAACCATTAATAAAAACAAATTTTTATATTGGAATAAAAGGTGATTTTATAAGTTTCTTATACATTGGAATTGATGATACGGACTCTCCATATGGAATGTGTACAACATTTCTTGCATCAGAGATAATAACTGAATTAAAAAAGAATGGAATTAAAATTGAAGGATTCCCCCATATTATAAGATTAAATCCATTTGCAAGATTTAAAACACGTGGAAATGGAGCAGTTTCATTTAAAATAGCTGTCTGCAAGGATGAAGACTTAATTAAGAAAATAGTTCTTGATAAAGTTAAACTCTTATCAAGGGTAGATTGTGAAAATACAAACCCAGGAATTGTATTTTATAATGGGGAAATTACTAAAGAAATGGAAAAATATTCTCTTAAAGCAATCCATTCAATTATAACAATTGAAGAAGCTGAAAAATTTGCAACTGAAAATGGGATGGAAATTCATAAAATTAAAAATGGGAGAGGAATTATTGGTTCTGTGGCAGCTATTGGATGTCCTTTAAAAGATTACACATACGAATTAATCACTTATAGAATAAAAGAAAATTATGCTAAAAAAAGACTCATAGATTATGATTCAGTAGTTTTAATGAATGAAAAAACTTATCCTAAAACTTTTGAAAATATTGATAATGATTACATGGCAATTAAACCAAATACTCCCTGCCCAGTTCTTTATGGAATTAGAGGTGAATCTCCTGAAATACTTGAAATAGCTAAAAACATTGTTAAAATATATGAACAACTTAATAACTATTGTATATTTAAAACAAACCAACACACGGATATGCATCTTCAAAAAATAGATAAAATATCTGAAATGGAAAAATATGGTTCTTATATTGTGCATGGAGAAGTTAAAAACGATCCTCATGTTATTGAAGGAGGGCATGTTTTTTTTAAATTAATGGATGGAAGTGGTGAGATAGAACTTGCAGCATATGAACCAACTAAAGACTTTAGACATATTATAAAAAAACTCATTAAAGGAGATGAGATTCAAGTATATGGGGGAATTGGTTGTGGTGGAACATTCAATCTTGAGAAGATTAAAATATTATCATTAAAGAAGAAACAAATCTTTAAAAATCCAAAATGTGAGTGTGGTAAAACTATGACATCAGCAGGCAAATTAAAAGGATTTAAATGTAAAAAATGTGGGTTTAAACTTCCTGATGGAGAGAGAATAATTATTACATGTGAAAGAGAATTAATTGAAAATAACTATTATGAAACTCCAATATCATCAAGAAGACATCTATCTAAACCACTGATAAGAATGAATATTTAAATATACAAAATTAGATTAATTAACATAGAGGAGATTATAATGAGTAAAGATAAAGAAATTAAATTTGATGATATTAACTATGCAATATATAAAATTGGGTCTTGGAATAATGATTATAAAATAAACTTAATTGGAAAGTCAAATGAAATCCCCATTACAAAACCAACCATAGACCATGTGATTTTAAGTATGAAAGAGATAAGAAAATCAAATTTCAAATTGAAAGGTGAAAATCTCAATGGAATATTAGCATTAGTAATACAACTCAATAATGAACTTAAAACCACTCCAATAAAAGAGTTAATAGCTATTGAAAAAAAAGAATATGATAGTATTATGGGTGAATTAAATGATTTAAAACTTGAAGATCCTAAAAAATCAATTAACTTAGATAATCAAGAGTATTTAATCTATAAATTAGAAAAAAAACATCATATTACATCAGCTAAGCCCGTCAGTAAATTCACTGAAAAACACCATCTTCAAGAGATTGAAAAATTAAAAAATAAGCAATAGATTATAAATATCCAATTTTTTGATTAAATCTAAAAAACTAACGTGGTTGATGCCATAATCTGTGCAGACATCAGGAATATACCATCTTCTCTCATCTTTTTCTTCTTAGTTTCTACCATATACATAAATATCATTAATAGTCTCCATTTCTAACTTCCCTAACAGCTTTAACAGATCCAATAGGAGTTGCGCCAATGATACTATCCATTAACTCCTCCATGTGAATGTTTTTATCTCTATACTGTTTATTTATTGATTTGTCACAGTAGCTCTTACTTAATTTCTTAAATTTTTCTTCCTTAATTTCTAAATATTCTTTGTTTATCATTGGTAAAATTCGATCGAAAATCTGAGAAGAGTTTAATCCAATATATTGAACAAGCTCCTCTAATTTCTTAACATTCTCACTATTTAGATATATAGTTTTCGAGGGATATCTCTTTTTTTCAGTCAAATGGAATCAGCTTAAATTTTCTAATAATTTGGTAACAAATTATTAAAAAGAACTCCTTTTAAGCATAACGAAAAAACATTTTCCACTACCTGATATATTTAACTTTAAACTTAAAGATTAGTTAAAATATTTAAAAAAAAACATCTTATACTTCTTTCTTTAAATTTTAATAACTGAAAATCTCCAGTTATGAATTTAGAAACGAGATTTTTAATAACTAAATCATGAGCATCCAATATGATGTAATCATCTGGACTATCTATGTTTAGATTTTCATTAGGGAGTTTAGCTGTTTTAAGTTTATTTAAGATTTTAGAATACTTTTCTTTCCTATAATGAACTTTTTCAAGTTTGGATTTGCAATTATCATAATTCTGGTTAACAATTGTATATAAGTCTTCTAATAATTGTTCTATAACTTTTTTTATTTGTTGTGATGTGGCATCTGGATACCACTCCTTGTTCCCATATAGTTAATTTTGTTAATTTTGTTTATTTTTAATTTCAATTTTAATATTTTGAATTTGTTCACTAAGGAATTTATTTTCACCTAAAACTAACTTAATAGCTCCTTTTAAATCTTCATCAGTTACATTTTCATGATTTTTAAAAGCAGCTATTGTTTTGGAAGTTTTTAAAATGGATATATCACTTCTATGACCTTCACTACCATAATTTAAGGTTATTCTTCCTATGATTTCTAGGATTGTTTCACTGATTTTAACTTTATCCAAGAATTTAATTGCCGTTGTAATTTTATCTTGAAGCTCTATTTGATCTTTTTCAAACTTCTTATTGAATTTTTCTGGGTTTTTTTCAAATTCTTCCCTTCTTTTCATGATTAATATCCTATCTTCAAGGTTTGAAACACCTTTAACTTGAATTTCAAGACCTATACGATCAGAAAGTTGTCTTCTTAATTCTCCTTCTTCTGGATTCATTGTTCCTATTAGAATAAATTTAGAAGGATGGGATATTGAAATTCCTTCTCTTTCAATTATATTAATTCCATAAGCAGCAGCATCTAAAAGGACGTCCACAAGATTATCATCAAGTAAATTAATCTCATCAATGTAAAGAATATTGCGGTTTGCTTTTGCTAATATTCCTGGTTCTAATGCTTTAATTCCATCATGTAATGCTTTTTCAATATCTAAAGAACCTATTATCCTATCTTCAGTTGCACCAAGAGGAAGTTCAACTACTTTCATTGGAACTTCATCAAATTCAATATCATCTTCAGGACTTTTATCATGCACACTGAAAAGTCCGTATTCTAAATAACTAGTTTTATCAACATTAAAAGGAGAATTTTTAACAACTTTTATTTTAGGAAGTAAATCTGCTAATGCTCTAACAGCTGTTGTTTTACCAGTTCCTCTATCTCCTTTAATTAAAACTCCACCAATTGATGGGTTAATAGCATTCAATATTAGTGCAATTTTAATCTTATCTTGGCCTACAATTGCTGTAAAAGGATAAATATTCTTCATTTTTCAACCTTAATAAATATAATTATTAATATTCTATTTTATCTAATATTAATCATAATAAATTTTAACAGCTTCTTCTAGATCATTATAAAGACCAAGAGCCGCCAATGCTCCAATCTTACCATTATCTCCTGTTACAGCTATTATTTTAATTTGTAACTCTTTAGCTATACTTTCTGCTTCCTCAATAGATACCATTCTTGTTTTTACATTAATTGAATATTCTCTTAATTTTTTAGGAATTTTTATACCTTCTAAAATAGCTATTGAAGTTTTATCAGAAAGAGTATCTTCTTTTAAGAGTTCGACTATTCTATTTATGAGATTTTCTTTATCTTCCGTTTTCACGGCAAATGTTAATGCTATTGATACACAATTTTGGGTTTTATTTGGATTATGTGGATAGAGTTGAACTATTGTATGGTCTAAGTACTCAAATCCCTCTTTTTGAATTTGAGTTGCGATGTTGTGTGCTGTTGTCCATGTTGCACCTTCATCTTTTGTATCAGTATCATCTATTCCAATGACGATTTTTTCCATTTTTTCAGTTACCACTACTGCCTTACCAAGTTTAGAGCCACCACCAACAGTTACATGTTCAATATATTTCACACCCTCTGCCATACCACGACAAATGCCAGCTCCAACACCAGCTCCAGCCAGTCCACTATGGGTAACCTTAACATTATTATCTTCAACAACTATTTCATCTATTCCTGCAGCATTTATGCTTGCTTTTAAGTCAATAGGAGATTTGCCAATTTTTGCTAAAAAGACTTGTTTATTTCCATCTCTATAAGCTGATTTAATAAGTTTGCTACTATTTTTATATTGATGAACAATCCAATGCGAACCAGAAATACATGGATGATATTCTACAATTTCCACAAGCTCATCATCAACCATAGTTACTACCTTATGATAAGGTGCAACCCATGGCTGGTTATACTTTTTTTTAAGCTCATCAGGTTTTAAAATTTCCATAAAAAATCATCAAGAGATGTTTAATCTATATTTCTTCTAGTCTTTTACACATTTTTATTGCTGATTCAACGGCTCTTTTACCATAATCTACTCTTTTATGAGCATCTAATCGTGTCATACCAGGACCACTTATTCCTAAAGCAACTGGTTTATCATATTCAAGAGATAGATCAGATATTTTACGTGAAGCATGTTGAACAACTATTTGATCATGATCTGTTGCTCCTTCTATTACAGCTCCAAGTGTAACAACCGCATCAATATCATCCTTTTGTAAGATTTTTTTAATAGCAATCGGCATGTCAAAAACTCCAGGAACTGAAATAACTTTCACTATTTCACAACCCCTTATTTTAGCCTCTTCTTTAGCTAATTCAAGCATCATTTGTGTAATATCATAATTAAATTCAGCCACAACAGCAGCAATTCTATATTCTACCATTTTATCACCATGTATATTATTTAATTATTCCTTAATAGATATGTTTTAATTAATAAATTTATTAAAAATTTTTAATTTTAATATGATAAATTATAAATTTATTATACTAATCCTCAAATACCAAAGTAATTCAAAGAACTATTTAGATGAATTTTTTTAAAAAAGGTTCTTCTTACATAGTCATGCTAATAAAGTAAGCTGCAGAACTTAAAACCATTAATAATATTATTATAATTCCTCCAAGTCTTAAAAGTTTACTCATTTTTTCATCTCCAATTAATTTTATTACACCATTTGACTTATAAGTTTAAGAGCATCATACAATTTTTGAATATCCTCAAGGTTATTGTAAAAGTGAATTGAAGCTCTTACTATACCACTTTCAGCACCAACATTTTTTACACTTGGTATTGAGCAATGAACCCCACTTCTAACACAGATATTGGATGTTTCATCCAAAATTTTACTCACATCATATGGGTTTAAACCTTTAATATTAAATGCAATTGTATGATGTATATTATTAGGATTTCCATATACTTTAATGTTTTCTATTGAACTAATTTTTTGGTAAAGTTCATCTGTAAGTTTTTGAGAATACTTTTCAATATTTTCTATTTTTATATTGTTAATGTAATCAATAGCTCTACCCAATCCAATAATACCACTAATATTGGAAGTTCCACCTTCAAATCTATAAGGAATACTTTCTAATCTAAAACCATCTCCCTCAACATTTGTTACTGTTCCACCACCAAGATTTTTAACCATTAATCTTTCAGCTATTTCTTCTTTTAAATATAATGCACCTGCACCAACAGGACCTAACAATCCTTTATGGGCTGGAAATGCCATGAAATCTGGGTTTATATCCTTTGTATTGGTGGGAATATAACCTACTGATTGAGCAGCATCAATGAGGAATAGAACATCATTTTCCCTTGCTATTTTACCAATTTCCTTAACATCTTGTAAAGATCCAAAAACATTAGAAATATGAGTAATAGCTATTATCTTTGTATTTTCATTAATTAAATCATTGATATCATTAGGATTTACCTCATAATCACCATTATTTTTAGCTGTTTTCACTTTAACACCCTGATTTTTTAAGTTTAACCAAGGAATAAGGTTAGAATGATGTTCAATACTAGAAACAATAACATTATCTGTTTTTTCAAATTTCAAACCATTTACTACCATATTAATAGAATCTGTAGTATTTTTAGTAAAAATTATCTCCTTATCTCTCACATTAATGAATTTAGCTAATTCTTTCCTTGTATTCTCTAATTTATCAGTGGCTTTAATAGCTATTTTATAATTACCCCTACCCGTATTTGCATTATAATTATAATAATAATCATTCATTGATTCAACAACAGGTATTGGTGTAAGACTTGTACTTGCAGAATCCAAATAAACAAACCTCTTTAATAATGGAAAATCTTCCCTTACTTTTTCAAATTTCTTCATTTTATGATTACCTACTTTGTCTTAGTTAATGTTTACTGAATTTATCCAATTAATATTATTTATTTTAAAATTATACTATAACTTGATTAGGTCAAAAGTGGTGGGTTTTTTGATTCTAAAAATTAGGTTTATAGATAAATATCAATAATTCATTGTTTTATAACAATGCCTTCTTTTTCAATAGTTACATAAGAATGGAAAATCAAGATTAGAATTATATTGATTTAAATACCTCATTTTAATGGAAATTCTCTCAGCCATATCCATGAGAATATTAAAAACTTTATTATAACTATCTCTTTTAATCTTAATATTATCATTCTCTTTTTTTATTATAATAAGAATACTTATATCAGATTCTTCATTATCCTCTCCACGATCAACAGAACCAAATAAATTAATCTTCTCAATTTCATCATGATTTAAAGAGTTGGCGAAATTAATAGCTATTTATTTACGATTCATACTATCACTTATTAATCTATTTTTTATGATATAAATAAAAATTTATTAAATTCATATAATTTATTAACAAATTTTTTAAAATATATTATATAATGGATTAAATATTAATATATTAATTAATTAAAATTATATATAATAAAATATTGACTAAAAATTAATTAAAATCATTGAAAAATTTCATGATAATCTATAAACATTTAAACGATAATATTAAGTACGATGGAAGTCAAATAAATCCATTATGGGCATTTAAATCATTTAAAATTAAAGGTTCCTCTGTTGTTACATGGATTGGAGCTATGGATATTAAATCTGAAAATTTAAAGGATTATGAAGATGTGGGTTTGGATATAAAATCAGATTCCATGGTTCATTGCATTGTTGAACACTTTGATATTCAACCAGGAAATTTAAGAATAGGATATCTTCGTCAAAGATTACTGGTTATGATTTTAGCTGAAAAACTTACAAAAAAAGGAATTCTATCTTTAAGGGAAGGAGATGATATTTATATAAACAATGGGAAACTTACTGTTTCAATAGCTATATCTTCTTTAAATTCTACTAAAATACATTTAGGCATAAATCTAACTGATATTGGAAGTCCTAACGATGT
Organism: Methanobrevibacter sp.; assembly: GCA_031284925.1. GTDB lineage: Archaea > Methanobacteriota > Methanobacteria > Methanobacteriales > Methanobacteriaceae > Methanovirga. Next base: position 3,554 of record JAITXE010000048.1, on the reverse strand, counting down.
AAATGTTATCGGACTCCTCGAATTAAAGGATGAAAATGAAAATAGCTATTTTACAGATGATAATCTAATTGAATTTATTGCTGATTTTATAAATAGTTACATTAATGAATTAAAAACTATTGAATTAGATATTAGCAAAACAGATATTTCTTAGTATATCTAAAACAAAGAAATTTGAATTTATTGTATTCCCAAAAGATAATTTCATAGCTCTTTTTAGAACAGTTATTTTACCATATTTAATATGTTTCATCGGTAATATCATTGTATTTAGTATTTGATCTAATGATTTATCACTACCCATAATAATAAATATACTGTTATGATCATGATTTACCACTGAATTTGTTATATTCCTATCATTTTCATTATTCAATACTAATTCATTGATTAAATCTTGACTTGTATCTCATGAAGTATGTCTTTATTAGTTATATCTTGTGTGTAAAGATAAGAACTTCCAAGATAATAACATCTAATATTATTAATCCAGCCAATATCAATATTGTCACATTTTTTGCCCTATTTTCATATTCTTTCTCTTTTAATTAATTTTTAAATTAAATATATGTATAAGGTTATTTTTAATTATATGATGTGTAATATGTGATTTATTAAGTAAATAGGTTCAAATTAGTTAGTTTATCTTCATTTTACTCCCAATTTATACATATTTAACATTTATAAAGCATTACTGTTAAAATAAAGAAGATTTCATTTTAAACTTATTGAGGTCTCCAAGTATAAACAACCTTATTATCATAAAGAATATCAAGCCTATCAATATCTGAAAGAGTTAAAGATCTTTTAATACTATTGTTTTAAGATATCTAAAAATCTCTCCTTCTCAAAGATTCCCCTGAAAAAAACATTAAAATCAGTGCCTTTAGTTGTTTCATAACTTTCATCAACTGATTTCCATTCAATATACCTATCTTCATCAGATGTAATTGTTCCTGCTTTTGAATTGCTTGATCATTAATAACACAAAAAACATTATAATTAAATAAAGAGGGAATCTCTTTCATATAATTTTTAAGTTGTCTATAATCCTCTGATGCATCATTTTCTTCTCTTGAAGGAGATTTTAATTCTATTATAACAAGAGGAATACTATTAACAAATATAACAATATATGGTCTTTTTATACTATTTTCATTCCCCATCCACTGATTTATAACAAAGAAACTATTATCAGTTATTGATTTAATCAATTATATTTAACTACTTTAGAAATCTCCTCATTATCCCTGATTATAAGTTACAGAAACCACAGTTTGAAGATAATTACTAAATTTTAAATTTTTATCCACTAAACTTCCAATTCCAAGCTCCTTTATTTTACGAATTGCTTCATTAATAGCTTTTTCAGGTAAATCCTCATTAATTTCCATTAATTTATAATATAATTCTTCTTCATAAAAAAAGATTTGAGTAAATAATAGAAAAATATAAATACTAAAACATATTAAAACAAACATCATTAATTATAGAGGTTATATTAAAAAATATGGAAAAAAATTCTACAGAAATTGGCTTTGAAGAGAAAATAGGCAACAGGATATCTAAAGAAAGCCTGTATTTTATTTAATTATTGAGTTTTGCTCAATTGTAGGTTTATTATGTCATTTAAGAAAATGTTAAGTATTTTATTAGTTGGTATTTTAGCTTTGAGTACTGTTAGTAGTGTTGCTGCTCATTCATATACTTATCATTTAGAGCTTAGTGTAATGGATAGTTTTAATTTACATGATTGAGTGAATTTATTAGACATGGAGGTTTATTATAATGTTTAAAAAGTTTTTAAGTGTTTTATTATTGGTTGTTTTAATTATAGGTAGTTTAGGTTGCAATAGTGCCACATCCTACACTTATAATGTTAGTTGTCATCTTGGTGATAAGATAGGTGTTTATGCTTTATGCCAAGAATTGGAAGTTTATGATAATTATCATTTTATGTTAGCTTTTTATCATGTGGGAATGTTTAAAATGTATTGGGAAAGAGATGATTTGCTTATAGCTGAGGCTGTTGTACCTGGTTTTAAATGTTTTACTATAATAAATAATTTCAGGCCTATTGAGGATAATGATTATGTTAATTTTAATATTACAGAAGTAGATCCACCTAAACCTGATCCTGTTCCTCCTCATGAGAATAATAGTACTCCTGTGAATCCTGATCCTGTTGCCCCTGATGTTGTTCCAAGTGTTGTACCTAGTGTTAGTAGTAATAATGTTGTTGGTTCTGTTAATAATGTTGTTAATAATCCGTTTATGAATGTTAGTAATGTATCTAATGCATCTAATATTATACCTATTATGGGTTCATATTTGTTACCTAAAACTAGTAATGATCATTTTATTATTAAGTTTTTAAAAGATATTTATAAGAGTATTTATAAATTATTGAATGATTTTTATAAGAGTATTTGTAAATTATTGAATGATTTGTATAAGTTTATTTTAAATGCCACTACATATATTAGACATACTTTAATTTCGTTATGGGAGGTTTATTGATGTTTAAGAAGTTGTTATGTTTATTATTAATTAGTATTTTAGTTATAAGTAGTTTAGGTAGTGTTTATGCTAAGCATTATACTTATAATGTGAGTACGACTCAATATGAGACTTTTAATTTAAATGATTGGATGGATGATAATGATATTAGTGGTTGTTTTGATAGCAAGTTTCAAAGAGCTTTTCAAAATTCAGAGTATTTCCTTACATTTACAAAGGCTGAATTGTTCCCTGATATCTATATTACTGCTATTAAACCCGGTAAAGGTAGGTTTACAGTTGAAGAAGGTTGGCCCTTTGATGATGATTATGTAGATTTTGAGATTCAACCCAGAGTAAGAGGTATTTAATCATGTTAAAAAAGATTTTAAGTATTTTATTAATAACCATTTAGCTATAAATTGTATAGGTCCTGTTAATGCTGGTTGCGGGGAAGATTATGTTCATAATATTGATTTATATGTTGGTGATCAAATTACCCCTAATCAAATAGTCAATAGACCTGATTTTCATTCATATCTTTTACAGTATCGTGATATAGTTAAAACCTTTGAAAGATCATAATACATCATGACGGTGTCATTGAGACTGATAATTCTGGTGTTGCTCATTTAGTTGATCTACAATTATGTCTTGAACATGCTGGTAATTATAATGTAGGTGCTTGTTTTTATTATCTTGAACCATATCATTCTTGTTTTGCTCAAGCTACATTTAATAGTTATCCTTAATTTCTTTGGGGTTTATTATGTTATTTAAAAAGATTTTAGGCATGTATTAATTAGTATTAATTAAAACATTAATTTTTTATTTAAAATAAATAACCTTTAGAATGATTTATATATAATGATTTAATTTTTTATTCTTTTTCATTTGTTTTTTGATAATTTATTATATTTTTGTTGTGATTTGCTATCATATTCATACAATAATAAATATGTAGTTTTAGTTAAGATATTTTTATTTCATTTCAGTTAATTTAGCCTTAATCTTCTGATAAAATTCTTTGTTTTTTGTTCTAACGAAATATACAT
>JAITXE010000043.1 GCA_031284925.1 Methanobrevibacter sp. | reverse complement strand
TTTTAAAGAATATTTTCTATAAAAATTATATTCTTTTTAGAAAATCATTTAGTAAAATTTAGAGTTCATTTAACTTATTTATTTTAAAAACTTGTTTGTTCTAAAGGAAACTAAAGAATGGAGTTTTCGTTTTAAAGTTAGAAAATTTTTAATTTATAACATAATTTCACATATTTTCTAGACATTCATATCTTAAAACTAGGGCATCATCGTTATTGGGATTTATTGAAAGGACTTTAGTAAATATTAAGTTTGCTTCTTCAAATCTTCTTAACTCTAGAAGAACAACTCCTTTATTTAACCAAAACCATTCATTATCCTTTTCAAGACGAATAGCTTCATCATAAGTCTTCAATGCTTCTTCATATTTTCCAAGATCAAAAAGAGCATTTCCTTTCCTGTTTTGAGTTGTTGGATCAATATCTTTTTCATCAAAACAACATTCTAATCCTTTATTATAAGATTCTAATGCTTCATTTTGTCTATTCATCTCTGTTAAAAGATTACCTCTCGCATTCCATACTTCTGGATTTTCTGGATCAATTTTAATAAGATTTTCATAAATTTCTAATCCATCATTAAGTTTTCCTAAAGCTTGAAGAATGAATCCTCTCCAATATAAAATAGAGGGGTGTTTTGAATTTAAATCCATTGCATTATTACTACTTTTTAATGCTTCTTGTAGATTTCCATAGTTTAAAAGAGCAATTGCTTTATTGTTCCATATATACTCATTATCATCTTCAATACTTAATGCTTTATCATAACACTCAAGAGCTTCTTGAAATCTTCCTAACCGACTTAAATTATCTCCTCTTTTATTTAAAAGATAAATATCTTCTGGATCAAATTTTAAAGCTGCTGAGTAGCAAATTTCAGATTTGTTATATTTTCCGCTGTCAAATAAAATATCTGCTCTTTGACTTATCATAGCTTTTTCATCAATTTTTTTCCCTTCCCAATCCTTTATATCTAATTTCTCAAAGTATATAATCTGAAATTCATCGTCGTCTTGCAATTTATCCAAATACATTTTTTTAAATTCTTTTATCATTTCCTTAGCATTACTATATCCTTCTTTAATAGCTATTTCATCATTGTTTTTTAAGTCTTTAAAGCTTATAAACTCTACTTCTAAAACTTTTGCCTCAAATATCTTTTTTTTTTCCTTAGATACTAAATTCCAATAGCAATGCAAACGATCCCCTTTTTTTAATGGGGTTTTCCATGATTTTCGAATTGTACTTGTTTTCTTCCTAGTTATAAGATCAATATTCTGACTTCCAAAAGATAAAATTGGCATCTTTACCCCTAAATTTATAAATACTTAATAAATCATATTTAATTAGTTTATATTCAATTTAAAATTTTTAAAATACAAATATTATTAATACAAATAGTATATGTTTTTAATAATTAAAATATATTTGCTTTATCAATTTTATTTAGAAACTGAAGAATGGTTAAATTAATTTATTATTCCTCATTTTCTTGAAACATGTTTATTATTTATTATTTAACTTTTTTAAGAATTATTATTTCTTATCATTGTTTTTAATATTTGAAAATCTCTTTAAAAAACTATTAAAATTATTTATATAAACTAAAATAGATCATAAAATTTAAATGTTTTTATAAATGACTTGGAATATTGGAAGAAGTTGCAAGTCAAATATTAATTGTGGGAATAATTTTATACAATTATCATAGGAATAGTTCTTTTTTCTATAATGGATATTAATACTAATTTTAGGAAAAAGCTTTGAAAGATTAAATGGTGTTATTTCAGGTTATGTTAAATATATTATTCAATTTACAAGTCATGTTAATCTTATAACTGATGAAAGACTAGAAATAGACCCTACAATTGAGTGTATATTTAGATAAGAATAATATATCAAATTATAAAGTATGGTATTTTATTAAATATTTCAACTGTTATGAATAGAATTAGGGAGTTTTATGTATATATTGTTAATATTAGCAAATAAATAATAATAAGAAATTTCATGAGAGTTTTTTAACTTTCATAAATTCTCTAAATTCATTTTCAGCTATTTCTCCTGCTCTTTTCAAGGTTAATTCATAATCTTGAGCTAATTTTTTAATATCTTCATACTCTCTTCTTTGAGATATAATTTTATCTCCCATTGCTCCTATTTTAAATCTAATTTTACACTTATCTGTGGTGTTTAAATATTTTCTTAAATCAATATCAACAGTTATTATTTCTCTTTTAATTATTCCTTTATGTGTTTGTTTATTAACTCGTATTCCTAATGTTCCAGTTTCTTCATAAATAGTTAGAATAATATCATCAGTTTTTTCTGATCTTGATATAACTTTAATTATATGTCCTGGTCTATTTTTTTTCATGATTGTTGGTGTTATAGTTACATCACTAGCTCCAATAGAGATAAGTTTTTCAAACAGGTAACCTAAGACTTCTCCATCTAGATGATCTACATTTGTTTCTATAACATCAACTTTTTCAAGATTTAAATTAGGTGAACCCTTTAAAATTCTTAAAATATTTGGAAATCCTAAATTTTTAGAGCCACAACCATAACCTATACTTTTCACTTTCATGTTTGGTTGAAATTGATGAAATTCATCACATAACTCAACAAAAATAGCTGAACCCGTAGGAGTAGCTAATTCATCTTGGATAGGACCACCAAAGCATTCTACATTTTTTAAAATATCTAATGTGGCTGGTGCTGGTACGGGAATCCTTCCATGGAGTGAGTTTATGGTTCCTCCTCCAAGAGCAATAGGAAGACCAATTACTTTTTCATTATTAAATTTCAATTGGTAATATGAATATACACAACCAAAGACATCTGCTACTGCATCAGCAGCACCAACTTCATGGAAATGAACTTTATCAAGGGATTTACCATGTATTTTTGATTCACTAATAGCTATTCTTTTAAAGACATTTTTAGATTTTTCAATTACTTCTTCTTTAAGTAAATCATGTTTATTCAGATTATTGATTTTATTAATAAGTTCATTATAAGATATTGAAGCACTATTTTTTTTTTCTTTAATATTCACATATACAGCTTCAATACCATAGGAATTAATTTTTTCAATCTTACTATTAACTCCTCCAAAAGGAAGTGTAACATGGTCTATAACATGTGATATTTCTTTATAATCAGCCCCTAAATCAATGAAAGAGCCTAATAACATGTTCCCAGATATTCCTGCATTTTGAGGGTCAATTATAACTACCATTTTTTACCTAATGAAATTAAATAAACTCAGGTGATTCTATACCTAAGATGTCTAAAGCATTTTTAATTGTAATCATTGTTTTATTAACTAATAATAATCTTAGTTCTTCATTTTCATCCCCTATAACTCTTTGGGATTTATAAAATTTGTTAAATGCTGTGGCAAGATCTTGAGTGTAATGAGCTATTAGATGAACACGGAAAATTTCTGCTGATTGTTTAATAACAAGAGGGAATTTAGCAAGTAATCTTATTAAATCAATTTCAAGATCATCTAAATTCCAATTATTAATCTTATCAAGTGATATATTTTTATTTGCTTTTTTAAGCAGTTTATATCCTCTCGCATGTGCATACTGAATTGAAATACAACCTTTTTCAAAACTTAATGCCTCATCCCATTTAAATTTAATGTGTTTTTCAGGTGATAGTTTAGCTATATAATATCTAATAGCACCAATCCCCATAATTTTAGCTATTTTATCTATTTCTTCTGGATTTAATTCAGGTCTTCTTATTTTTAATTCCTCTTTAGATCGTTTAATAGCTTCATCAATTAAATCATCAGCAGAGATAAAAATTCCTTTTCGACTTGACATTGATCCTTCTTCTATTGTTATAAATTCATAAAATATAACTTCAGGAATTTTTTCCCCCAAAATTTCTAAACCAGCACTAAGTTGTTTAGTGGTTAATTTATGATCTGAACCAAGAACATCTATTAGTAAATCTCCAAGTCGTGATTTATTAATATGGTAAGCTAAATCCCTTGTTGAATAAAGTGAAGTTCCATCAGAACGTTTTAAAACAAGTTCTTTTTCTATTGAAAACCTTCCCTCAAGATCCAAACATAATACTTCATCTTCTTTTGTATATCCTGAAGCTATTAAATTATTAATTACCTTATCCACATCCCCATTTCTAATAAATTGTCCTTCCCAAACAAATTTATCCTGAGATATATTTAATCTAGCTAATGTTTCTTTCACACCTTCTAAAGCATATTCAACATATTTCTTAAATGTTTCATTTAAATCCTCATCATTTCCTTGTTCATATTCCTTAATAAGCATATCAACTTTAGACTTTAATTCTGGATTTTCCTCTAATGTTTTATTAACCTTAAAGTATAAATGACCAATTTGATGGTCTAACTTTTCATCACCACCAACATTTAAATTCAACTCTTTAAAACCAAAAACAACCATTGCAATTTGTCTACCCATATCATTAACATAATACTGTGTTTCAACATCATTTCCACTTTTTTTAAGAAGACGACTTAAACAATCCCCTAATATTCCATTCCTAATATGACCAATATGGAGTGGTCCATTAGGATTAGCAGAGGTATGCTCTAGAATAATTTTTAAATTTTTAAATTTTAAATTCCCATAATCTTCATCAATACTAAATAAAAGTTCTTTAGAGAAAATCTCATAATCAATGAAAAAATTTATGTATGGTCCTGTTGATTCAATCTTTTGAAATATTGAATCTACTTGTTTAAGATTTATCTGATTAACAATTATTTGAGATATATCCTTTGGAGATTTTTTTAATTTTTTACTAAATTCAAATGATAAATTTGAAGCTAAATCACCCATATTAGAATTAGGAGGAAACTCGATACTTATATGATTAGGGATATCAAAGTTTAAATCCTTAAGAGTGTCTCTTAATATTTCTTTTGCTTGTTCAATAACTTTAAAATACATATAATTTCACATTTAATCCGTTTTATTTTATATAATTCTTTAACTGATTTTTATACCAAGAAAATCATCAGTGAATTGTTTAATATATATTGTTAGATAACCTATTTTAGGATTTATGAATGGATGCCCATCAATTGTCAGGGCTCTTGAAATAATTTGTTCTGGTCTAACTGGTAAAGGGTCATGAATAGGATTATTATCTCCTTTTATTGTGTAAAGTTTGCTACCATTTACTTCTGTGATATTAATAACTCTATGGATAATT
>JAITXE010000031.1 GCA_031284925.1 Methanobrevibacter sp. | reverse complement strand
ATGGAGATGATTGTAAATATTATCTTGAAAAAGGAGATGAAGTAACTTCTTTTGGGTGTATAACTTATAGTCATGGCTTAATAGATGCTTTAAAAATGGTTTATAATCTTATTTAATTTATAAATCTTTTATAAGTCATGATTTTAGTAATGTAGTAGTCATAAAAGTTTAATTGTCATTTAATATTAAAAATCATTGATTTAATAATTGATATTATATTTCTTAGCTAAATAATTATAGATTGCCTTTATCTCATTATTAAATAAAGATTAATGAGTAATCTTATAAACTAATTGATTTAAATAGATAAAAATTAATTCATTAAATAAACAATTAACTAATATTTGTTTGAAATATTTTCCATAAAATCTATAAATATAAGTAATTTTGAGAATTTTCTAGTTTTATAACATGTTAAATTCATAATCTTTATAAATGATAAAAATTTAATACTACTTATAAAAAGTTTATATATTAGAAAGTATAAATTTTAAAATTACTGATTTTTTATATTTTTACATTTGTTTACATGCGGTGTTAGTCCAGCCTGGTTAAGACATTGGCCTGCCACGTCAATGACCCGGGTTCAAATCCCGGACTCCGCATCGCGGCTGTAGTATAGTCTGGTTAGTACTTGGGCCTTCCAAGCCTACAGCTCGGGTTCAAATCCCGACAGCCGCATACTATTCTCTTAATAATCCCTACATTTTAACATGACAATACTAAACATAACATATTTCTTTAAAATGAAATTTTCTTACTTTAAACACTCAAATTTAAAAAGGACAAGTTACTCTTAGCAATCACATATGGAGTTAAAAAAAATGGGTAATTTTCAAGAAAAAGCAAGTTTTATATGGGATTTAGCAGATTTATTACGTGGATCTTATAAAAGAAATGAATATCAAAAGGTTATTTTAACATTTACTGTATTAAAAAGATTTGATGCAATTTTGCAATATTGTAAATGGGATATTCTTAAAAATTACAATGAATATAAAGATAAACTGGATGATTTAAGCCCAGTATTAAATAATGTTGCGTCGATGAAAACGGTAACAAATTAGGTTTTTATAATTATTCAAGATATGACTTTAAATCTTTACTTGATGGGATCCTGAACTATAGAAGAAAATTTAATTTATTACACTGATAGTTTTAGTTCTAATGTATTTAATATCTTTGATAATTTTTATATTAAAAATCACAAAGTTATCTAAAGCTAAATTATTATATCCTCTTATACAGAAGTTTTCTGAAACTAAAATTGATTTACATCCTAATGTTGTTAGTAATCATGAAATGGGATGATTTTTGAAGAATTAATCCGTAAATTTTCTGAAAAATCTAATGAAGAAGCAGGAGAACATTTCATACACGTGATGGAATTGACCTAATGACAGGAATTATGTTTGTTGAAAATCATCTAGAAGATAAAAACTTGATTAAGAAGATTCATGGTCCTGCATGTGGCACTGGAGGAATTCTTACAAGCTGTGAAGATTATATAAAAAGAAGAAATGAATCAATTGATGTTGTTTTATGGCCCAGAAGTTAATCCTGAAATTTATGCAATTTGTAAAGCAGACATGCTTATGAAAGGAGACAACTCCAATAACATTAAAGGTCCAACAAGCACATTATCCAATGATGAATTACCAGAGGATAAATTTGATTATATGATTTCAAATCCACCTTATGGTCGTAGATGGGAATCAGATAAAGAAATTGTAATAAAAGAAAAAAAAATTAAGGTTTGATGGTAGATTTGGTGCAGGAGCACCAAGAATTAATGACGAGCAATGTTTACTGGTTCATTAATAGATGGAAAGTATTCTTAGTACATGTATGATAGAATAACAATAGGGGATAATAGAATTTAAGAATTGTAGTTTAGATTGGAAAAGACATAATAACCGATGGATTGAGATGGATAAAGGAACTTTACTTGATTGTATTAAAAAAATGGAAGAACATCCATGGTTTCATACTTTTTAAAAACAAGATTTGTTTTTTTTATTTTATACAAATAATAGAAATAATCTAAAAAATACTTAATTTATGAGTTTATTTTAGAAAAGATTAAATATTAAGATTAACATATAACATAGATAATAAAATTATAATAAAAATTATTTATACTTTAATTATAGTATATGAGGTGTCTAAGATGGCAGGAATTGTAGGATATGGAGTTTATATACCATCGTATAGGATTAAGGTGGAGGAAATTGCGAAAGTTTGGGGTGATGATGCTGGGGCTATATCTAAAGGATTGATTGTTAATGAAAAATCAGTACCTGGTTCTGATGAAGATACTGCTACAATAGCTGTTGAGGCATCAAGAAGTGCTTTAAAAAGAAGTGGAATTAATCCTAAAGATATTGGGGCAATTTATGTTGGGTCTGAATCACATCCTTATGCTGTAAAACCAACAGCAACAATTGTATCAGATGCAATTGAAGCATCTCCAAATTTAACTGCTGCAGATTTAGAGTTTGCATGTAAGGCTGGTACAGCTGGAATTCAGATGGTCATCGGACTTGTTGATTCTAATATGGTTAAATATGGGTTAGCAGTTGGTGCAGATACATCTCAAGGAGCACCAGGTGATGCATTGGAATATACAGCATCTGCTGGAGGTGCAGCATATATTATTGGGTCTGATAATACTATAGCAGATTTTGATTTTACATGTAGTTTTACAACTGATACTCCAGATTTTTATAGGCGTGAAGGGCAATCTTATCCAAGTCATGGTGGAAGATTCACTGGTGAACCAGCATTCTTTAAGCATGTTCAAGGAGCAGCCAACAGATTGTTTAATGAGTTGGGAACAACTGCAAAAGAGTATGATTATGCTGTATTTCATCAACCTAACGGTAAATTTTACTTGAAAGTGGGTAAAATGTTAGGATTTAATAATGAACAAATAAAAGATGGGCTTTTAACACCCAACATAGGAAATACTTATTCTGGAGCTACTCCACTTGGAATTGCTTCAGTTCTTGATAAAGCACAAGCAGGAGATAAAATTTTAGCTGTTTCTTATGGGTCTGGTGCTGGGAGTGATGCTTTTAGTATTACAGTAAATGATAAAATAGATGAAAAAAGAGATTTAGCTCCTAAAATAGCAGACTTTTTTAATAATAACATTTATGTTGATTATTCAACTTATGCAAAATATAAAGGAAAATTAAAAATGAGTTAATTAGATTATTATTAAATTTATTAAGGTGAAATTATGAGAGATGTAGCGATTATTGGTGTATCACAAACAAAATTTGGAGAATTATGGGAAGCATCATTTAGACAATTAATAGCAGAAGCAGGATTATCAGCTATTGAAGATGCTAATATTCAAGGAGATGACATAGATGCAATGTATGTTGGAAACATGACTGCAGGACTTTTTATACAACAAGAACATATAGCATCAATTATTGCAGATCACACAGGTTTAAATCCAATTCCATGCACTCGTGTTGAAGCAGCATGTGCATCAGGAGGTCTTGCACTTAGACAAGGAATAATGGCTGTAGCATCAGGGTATCATGATATTGTAATCTCAGCAGGTGTAGAGAAAATGACGGATGAGGTAGATCCAACACCAGCAATAGCAACAGCATCAGATCAAGAATGGGAAGCTAAAATTGGTGCAACATTCCCTTCACTTTATGCTATGATGGCAAGAAGACACATGTATGAATACGGCACTACAAGAGAACAACTAGCGGAGTTTTCAGTAATCAATCATGAAAACGGTTCTAAAAATCCAAGAGCACAATTCCCATTTAAAATAACAGTAGATCAAGTAATAAATTCCAGTAAAGTTGCAGACCCATTAACACTCTTAGATTGTTCCCCAGTGACAGACGGAGCAGCAGCTATAATACTTGCCCCAGCAGAAGATGCTCATAAATACACAGACACACCAATTTACATTAAGGCATCTGCTCAAGCATCTGGAACAATAGCATTACATGATAGAAAAGATATCACAACAATAGATTCCACTAAAATAGCAGCTAAAAAAGCCTATCAAATGGCAAATTTAACAAGTAAAGATATTGATACAGTAGAAGTACATGATTGTTTTTCAATAAATGGTATTTTAGCTATTGAAGATTTAGGATTTGTGAAAAAAGGCGAAGGTGGTAAAGCTGTTGAAGAAGGAATAACAAGAAATGGTGGAAAAATCCCAGTTAATCCATCTGGAGGATTAAAGGCAAGAGGTCACCCTCTTGGAGCCACAGGAATAGCTCAAGCAGCTGAAATCACATGGCAACTTAGAGGTGAAGGTGGAAAACGCCAAGTTGAAGGAGCTGAAATAGGAATGACCCATAATATAGGCGGAACAGGTGGAACAGCCGCAGTTCATATCCTATCAAGATAATTCAAATCAAATTTAAATAATTCTGTTTATTATTCTTATTTTTTTTATTATAGTTAAAATAAGAACATTTTATTTCAAAATAAGATATTACAATAGAATGAGAACATATTTAAAAAAACACTATTGATTTGTATGCTTCCTTGAAATCATTAAACATCTCAAAAACATAAATAAAGAAAAACTCAGTTTTCTAAATTTAAAACAGTAACTTCATTCCTTAACTTTCCTTTGCAAACAAACAAGTTTTTAAAATAAAGAAAAAATTAAGAGAGGAATTATCATGATATCAATTACCATGATTAAAAAAATAAAAGGGAAAGAAAAAATACAAGAATTAGAAAAAACTATTTAAAAAAGATGATGAAAATATGTTATTACATTTTGATCTAGAAGATTGGGAATATTTCTTAAACCGTCCAGAGGAAGAATTAGGGGAGGGAAAAACGATATTTATAGAAAACATAAATTTAGGTCAAAGCGATTTAGAATTAATAAAATCAATAAAAAATAAACAATCTAATTCAATCACGGAATTAGCAAAGATAATAAACAAAGATATAATCAATGTACAAAGAAAAATCAACACACTAGAACAAAAAGGATTAATAAGCTTTGAACAAGGAACAAAAAACAGAAAAATTCCAACTATAATATGATAAAATAGAAATACCAATATAAAAAAATTTAAGATAATAATTAAGTAATTGAAAGAAACAATAAACTTACTAAGTGAAATGGAGTAAAAACATGATAATGTTATTAAAATAGATAATAAATTACAATAATGTGATCAAAAATAGCTAAATATAATGAAATAACCAATAAATGCCCTAATTGTGGAGCACCTATAAAAGAAATAGGAAATGTTATATGGTGTGGATTTTGTGGTTGTAAATATGAAAAGCAAGAAACAAAAGTAGAAAAAATAATAAATAAAATAAAAATATTAATAAATAAATTCATAAAATTAGATTTTAGTCTAATAATATGTTTAATAACACTGGCAATATTACTGTTAGCAGGTGTTGCTATGATTCATCAAGGTAATGTGTCAACATCTACAACCACTCCCACCTCAGTAACAACTGATGACTTAATTGGGTTAGATGTTAATGTTACTAATCAAAAATTAGTGGGTTCAGATGATTTAATATTCACTGGCAAAATTACATTCAATAAAAATATAGATAATATATCTGAAACAATTCCAGAATTCAACTTAATTTTAAATAATGGGGAGAATATTAAAGGAATTTATTGGGATTATAACACCCCTAAATATAAATCAGGTGTCCCTTGAAGCCCTCCCATCTATAACTTTCACAAGAGTAAAAATAATCACTGATACTCCTGCTGAATATAAATCGCATTATGATTCCAATGGGAAATAATTATATCAGGAAACTGTCAAAGAAGCTGTTACTCACAAAGAACATTTATTTGATAAACAGATGTTAGTAAAATAGAAATAATTATTAAATGTGTTAAAAAAACAGTATGGGATAGTAATACTGAAATGATACATAAGGTATTTTAAATGATTGAAATGTTTTGTAAAACTTCGAGGGTTCTGTTACATGACTCCAATGTGCATTTTGTGGAACCAATTATGAAAGAAAATTTTGTTAAATCCAAATGATGAATTAGTGGAAACATGTAAATTAATAAAAGCCCCTTATTCAGATTGAATATCAAGAAATATTTCATTCAATGATTCTATTAGGAGATCTATTTCTTCTTTTTTAATTATTAGTGGGGGAACTAATCGTATAACATTATCAGCCGTGCAATTTATTAAAAATCCCTTTTCTCTTGCTTTATTAACAATATTGGAACATTTGATATATAGTTCAATCCCAATCATAAGACCATATCCTCTCACATTTTTAATGAAACTATATCTATCTTTTAATGTCAATAAGTGAGTTCTAAAGTATTTCCCTAATTTTTCTGAATTTTCAAGAAGATCATCATTAATAATTGTCTCTATTGATGCAATAGCTACTGCACATGCTAATGGACTTCCACCAAAGGTAGTTCCATGGTCACCTGGTTTAAAACCTTTTGCAACTTTTTTATTTGCAATAATAGCCCCCATTGGAAATCCTCCTGCTATTGCTTTTGCTACTGTTGTAATATCTGGTTTTAAATTGAATATTTCGCTTGCAAACATCTTACCGCATCGTCCAAAACCAGTTTGAACTTCATCTAAGATTAAAAGAACATTATTTTCCTTGCATATTTTCTCAACTTCTTTAAAATAATTTTCATCAGAAACTACAATTCCACCCTCACCTTGAACAACCTCTAAAATGATTGCTGCTGTATTATCATTAATAGCATTTTTTAATTCATTAATTTCCCCAAAAGTAACATGTTTAAATCCCGCAGGTAATGGTTTAAATGGTTCACTATATTTTGATTGACCTGTGGCAGTTATTGTAGCTAAAGTTCTACCATGAAATGAGTTTTTTGTTGATATTATTTCTGTTTTGCCCGTATATTTTCTTGCTAATTTTATCGCGCCTTCATTGGCTTCAGCTCCACTATTTGCAAAAAATATTCTTGAATTGGGGATTAATTTGTTTAATAATTTTGCTAATGCTAACTGATTTTCGTTATAGTAAATATTAGAGCAATGAATAATCTTTTCACTTTGTTCTTTTAAGGCATTTAAAATATTTGGGTGTGCATGTCCAAGGTTACTAACAGCTATCCCTGCAAAAAAATCCAAGTACTCTTTACCATCATTATCCCAAACTTTAATTCCTTTGCCGTGTGAAATAGCTATTGGTTGGCGAGTGTAAGTATTTATTATATAGTTAGGATAATCTTCTATTATTTCTTCATTTTTCATTATATACTACCTTTATATTATCTAAACATTCCACTATCATCTAATTTTGAATTATCTTTTATATCATTTACAAAATCTGGGCTGTTTAGAACTTTTTCCATAATCAGTAAACATTGAAGTTTTGCCTTAAAGATCTTCTTAATTTCAAAAATCAGATTATTTTTATTTAATCCATCTTCATAAAGTGTATTTGTTATAACAAATCCTCGAATTATATTGTCTGGATGATCAATTTGAAAATCTAGTAAAAATTGATTAACCGTGTATTTAAAATTCCATATTATATCTATTTTTTTATTCATTGATACATTTTTAATAATTTCAAGATGTTCAGGAGAAACATTTGTTGCACATCCGATAACTAGTAGGTCTCCTTTTCCCTTAGGCTGAAAAAGATCCATTAGATTATCATCTGGGTATTGTACTAAAAAATGGAATTTAGAATTTTCATCGTGTATTTTTTCCTTGAAAAATCCTTCTTCAGTTAGCCATTTTTGAACTTTTTTTTCATTTATCATATTTTTATTACTCGTCACATTATTTTTTTTTATTACTAATTCATAATAATTAATATATTTATTGATTAATTAATTTATAATAATTAAAATATAAATAATTATTTAATTAATCTAAAAGGATTCATAATAGAACAAAAGATACTTAATATAAAATAAAGTATATGAGAAAAAGAATAAAGGTGATTAAATGGCTGATGATTCCATCTTAGAACTTGAAAAAAAATTAAGTATTGAATACTTTACATTGAAAAACTTCCAATTTAGCTCTGGAGATAATTTAAAAGATTTGATAGTTGAGTATACAACAATTGGAACTCCAATTAAGAATGAAAAAGGAGAAATTATCAATGCAATTGTTTTTAATCATGGAATAGGGGAAAATTGTCTTCGAGTGGGGGCATTTTATGAAATAATGGGTGATAAAAGGGCATTAGATACTGAAAAATATTTCATAATTTCAATTACTGCACTTGGGTCAATTGGTTCTCATTCTCCTTCAAATTCAGGGTTAAAATGGAATTTTCCAAAATATGTAATAAATGATATGGTAAATTTCCAAAAAGAATTTTTACATGAAAAGTTTAATATAAAACATGTTAAAGGTTTGATTGGATACTCCATGGGCGGATTTGAAGTTTTAACTTGGGCGATTAACTATCCTGATTATATGGATTTTGTAATTCCATTACTTAGTAGCTACAAATTCACTGGCCGCAATTATGCAGTATCTAAGATAGTAAATAATTGTATTGAAAATGATCCGCAATATAATGGGGGAAATTATAAAGAACCGTTAAAATCTATAGGTTTGGCTAATCAGGTTGCTTATCTGTTTGGTCTTTCATTAGAATATTATGGTAGTTTAGGCATTGATGAAATTAATCAAACATTAAACAGTTTAATGGGAAATTTTAAAAATTACGATGCGAATGATATTATTTTAAGAAATAATGTGATTGGTTCTTATAATGCTGAAGATAAACTTGATAATATTATTGCTAAAACATTGATAATAGCTATTAATCAAGATTTGTATTTTCCCCCTCATATAGATGCTATTCCAATGTCTAAAATGATAAAAGATTCTAATTTAATTATATATGATTCTTCATTTGGTCATCTTGGTATTGATGAAATATTTAAAATTGAAAATGAATTAAAAGAATTTTTAAATCAATTTTAGATATTATATTTAATATAAAAAAAAAGTTTAATATAAGATATAAAAATTATTATTCTAATTATTATATTTGGTGTGAATAATGTCAGAAAATGAAGATTCAATTAATTATATTAAAAATACGATGGAAGACCATAATAACTGGATGAAAGATAGTATAAATCTCATTGCAAGTGAAAATATTACAAGTTCTCAAGTTAAAGAAGCTATGACTTCAGATTTATCTCATAGATATGCTGAAGGTTTAGTTGGACATAGACTTTATGAGGGGTGTAAATACATTGATAAGATAGAAGAACGAACCATAGAACTTTCAAAAAAACTTTTTAATGCTGAGCATGCTAATGTTCAACCAACTTCTGGTATTGTTGCTAATTTAGCATCATTTTTTGCATTTGCAAAGCCAGGAAATAAAATAATGGCTCTTGAAATCCCAGTTGGTGGACATATTAGTCATTCAAATGTTGGGGCTGCAGGAATTAGGGGTTTAAATTTAGTTCCTCATTATTTCAATCCTGAAACAATGAATATAGATGGGAATGCTCTTAAAAAACATATTTTAGAGGAAAAACCTAAGATAGTTTTATTAGGCGGAAGTCTGTTTCTTTTTCCACACCCAATTAAAGAAGCAAGAGAAGCTGCTGATGAGGTTGGAGCTATTGTGATGTATGATGGGGCTCATGTTTTAGGATTAATAGCTGGTGGGGAATTTCAAGATCCTTTAAGAGAAGGTGTGGATTTACTGGTTGGAAGTACACATAAGACATTCCCTGGACCTCAAGGAGGAATTATACTCTCTAAAAAGGAGCATGCTGAAAAAATAGATGATGCAGTATTTCCTGGTGTTGTCAGTAATCATCATCTTCATCATGTAGCAGGTCTTGGAATTGCTACAGCTGAAATGCTTGAATTTGGTAAACAGTATTCTAGACAAATAATTAAAAATGCACAAGCTCTTGCAACATCTCTTCATGAATTAGGATTTGATGTTTTATGTGAAGATTTAGGATTCACACAATCCCATCAAGTTGTTTTAAACATGTCTAATATAGGAAAAGCTTCTGTTTTAGCTAAAACATTTGAAAATAATAATATTATCTTAAATAAAAACCTTCTTCCACAGGATGATGTACATAAAAGTGATGATCCTTCAGGTATCAGATTAGGAACTCAAGAAATTACAAGAAGAGGAATGAAAGAATCACAAATGAATGAAATAGCAATATTATTTAAAAAAGTAGCTATTGATAAAAAAAATGTTAAAGAAGAAGTTACAGAATTCATGAATCAATATACTAAGATAGATTATGCTTTTACTCCAGATGAAGGTTATAAATATATTAAAATATAAAAATTTTAGGGAATCTACTATGAGAATTGGATGGGCAATAACTGGTGCAGGTCATTTTTTAAAAGAAACTGTTGATTTATTGATAAAATTAGCAGAAAAACATGAAGTAACAGTTTTTATTTCTAATGCTGGTGAAGAAGTTTTAAAGATGTATGGATTATATGAACAAGTAGCTGGAGTTACTGGAGGATATTATAAGGAATTAGCTCTTGATAGTGATCAAAGCTTTAGCTATCCCATATCTGGTAGATTATCTCTTGGAAAGTATGATCTTTTAATTGTCTCACCTGCAACAGCTAATTCCGTTGCTAAAATTGTAAATGGTATTTCTGATTCTTTGGTTACAAATTGTGTTGCTCAAGCAGGTAAAGGTGGAGTTCAAACTTTAATAGTCCCAGTAGACTTAGAATTAAGAGATGTTCATACCATTTTACCCTCAAAACTTGAACTTTCTCTTTGTACAGATTGTAAAGAATGCTCAGCAGCAAACACCTGCCCAAATGAAGCAATTTTACCCAAAACCGAAATTGACCTTTTAAAATGTGTTGGATGTGGTAAATGTAAAGATGCATGCCCCTATGATGTAATTTCTGAGGGAAAAACAGTTACAATACACATGAGAGAAATTGATATCGAAAATTCTCATAAATTAGTTTTAATGAAGGGTATATATGTTTTAAGAGAACCTGCAGAAATTGAAAAACATATTTAATATTTTTTTTATAATAAATTGGGGTGTGTAAGGAAAATTAATACAAATTTTTCTTTACAATA
>JAITXE010000019.1 GCA_031284925.1 Methanobrevibacter sp. | reverse complement strand
TTTTATTTTTTAAAAAATAAACATATTGAAAAATCAAGTTTTTAAAAAATCATTAAAAGTACCAAATATGATATGCTACATATATATGTACTAAGTGAAATACATGAAGTTTTAAGATTTTTTATTTTTAGATGAAAATTTTACTTTTTAAATTTAATAAATTTATTATCCTCTCTTTAAGAAACACTATTCTAAATTTTATATTGTTTTTAAGTTCTATCAGTGAAATTTTCATTTCCAGTGGGTTGATTTAAACTGTTTTTGAAGCATAATCATAGGGAATACTTATCAATTTCAATTCCAAAATGGGATGATTTAAGAAAACTCCACCAATATTAAATGTTTTAGTAATTCCTTTACTTATAATCCCTTTACTATCAATAACTTCTATATTTATGTTAGCTAATTTATTCTTATTATCATCATAGTAACTCTTCATATGCATCTTGTGATAAGTAAAAATCAATTTATTGTAAGCTTTCTTTATTAATTCTTTATTAAATCTTTCATTAATACCAAAAATATAAGGAGTGTCTTCTTCACTCTAAGTTTTCCTCTTTTTTCTTTTATTTTAATTCTTTTGGATCATTTAAATTTTCTTCGTTTAATTCATCAAGAGTTCCATTTAATGTTTTGAAAAATTCTTCTTTTTTATTGTGTGGGATATATGCTCCACAAGCAACTGAATGTCCTCCCCCATTTCCTCCAACTGATTTAGCAACTTCTCGGATTATATTACCGTAATGTGTGCCGTCATAAGCTAAAAGCCTTGAACATCTAAGTGATATTTTTATATCTGGATTATCATCTCCAATTTGTGTAAATCCAATTATTGGTTTTTTCCAATTACTTTGACTGAGAACCATCCCAGCTATTGTTCCTACAAGATTACTTTTAATGCCAGTACCATCAAAATATTGAATGTTTTCATCTTCTACCATATAATAATCTTTCTCAAATTTACTAATGGTTTCAGCTAAATATGTTTTATGGGTCTTTAAAACTTCTTCCATTTCTTCAAGTAATTTGTATCTATCTCCTTTAAGTTCTTTAAATTTATCAATTGTTTTATCTACATATTTGCTATGAATTTTTAAAACTTTTTTCAATTCTTTAAATAGTTTGCATCTATTTTCTTTAAGTTTTTCAAGCTTAGTAATATTTTTCTCAAATTTCAGAATGTTTTTAGTTAAATATGTTTTATAGTTATTTAAAATTTCTTTCATTTCTTCAAGTAGTTTGTATCTATCTCCCTTAAGTTTTTCAAATTTGTTCATGGTTTCGGATAAATATGTTCCATGACCCTCTAAAACTTTTTGCATAGCATCAATAATTGATTCATCTTTATCTTCTTTAAGTTTTTCAATTTTATTTTTGATTTCAGATAAATATGTTCTATGTTCATTTAAAACTTTTTTCATTTCATTGAATATTTTGTATTTATCCCATTTAAGTACTTCACATGCAATATCATCACGATTGTTACGGCTACAAGCATTAATTCCAGTTGAAAATTCTGAAGCATCACTTAAGAATGTTTTTTCTTTTTCATTTAAGAATTGATAGGAGTCAGCTACTAAAAGTTGGGGAATATATTTTATATATTTACCAGGAACTTCTTTAGATAGCATTGTTATAAGTTCACGGAATAGTTTTTGTTTCTCTTCATTTGTTAAATCGCTTAAAGTACGGAATTTACCATCTTTTTTCCTTTCAATATCTAACTCTTTCATTAAAGCTATTGTTTCTTTAGTACTATTAGTAATTGGAAGTTTTATGTCTCCAAAATAGGATAATGCAACAAATATTGGTCTAGTTTGTCTTCCATAAAAAGAAAGATCATTTGTTACTTTAATCTGTTCTTGATTAACAGAATCTTGGAGAATAATTTTATTTAATCCTTCAAGTTTACCTGTTCTTGAATTTTGCATGTCCCCAATAGCTGATAAAATACCAATCCAGCTTAAATCCTCATATCCAAATTTTTTAGCTAAAAAATAGCTAAGTCCTCCTCCAGATATATAATGAGTACCATCGATTCCATAGTGTAAAGGATTTATTTCATTAAAATCATAATCAACACTGTTTTTATAGTTTAAATCTCTTATTGGTGGATGATGATCAAGTATAATTATTTTAGAAGATTTTTTAGCTAATTTATCAATATATTGTCCAGAACCTAAATCTGAGAAAATTGTTAATTCATGTTCTATTTTTAGATTTTCAAGTTTATCTAAAGGAACAAACTCTTTTTCATGTTCTTTACCTAATCGATCAAGAACAGTTGATAAAATAGATCCTGCACATATTCCATCACAATCATTATGGCTGTATATTTTAATATCTTCACTGTTTTCTATTGTTTTCTTAGCAGTATCATAAGATTTATCCATTTCTAAATCCATAGCTATATCCATATTTTTATAATCCCCCAAATAATATTATTTTGTCTTATTTTTAGTATTAGCTTTAGATTTTTTAATTAAAGAACTGATCTTTTTTAATGCATCATTTTTTTTCAAATCTGTTTCTATTATTACTCTTCCTGAGTATTCCCACCATGAGCTGGGATAAGATTTATCATCTTCTTTCTGTGGATTGAATTTAAGTCTTGAAGCTGCTTTAGCTATTTCATTTAACTCAGGATTTTTTACACAGTATTCTTTAGCTATTTTCCTACCTTCTTTTCGTGTTTTTATTGAGTTGATATATACTGGCCATACCATTGTTGACAAACTAATCACCTTTATTCTATGTTTATTTAATCTTTATTATATATAATTATATAACTTTTTATAATATATATTTATTTCCCATATATAACCACTCATCCATTTCACTTAGTTTTTTTTTAGCATTATTTATTTAAAAGTTTTTTTTAGATTTATGTTTTAATCCCTATCATTTAATCAGGAACTGATATTTTGTTAAAATTCTAGAAATATTTGAACTATATTTTATGATATAATACATTAAAATAGAAATACTAATGTAAAAAAGTATAAATTAAGTGATTTTTGATGAGGAAAAAAATTGATATTTTTTCTATCATAGATTTTTTAAAGTATTAATTAAAACTAAAACAAGCTTAATCAGTATAAAAATGGGATTATTACTTAACCAATTAATACAATCTATTTTTCTAATCTTTTCGGAATGATCTGTTTATTAAATAAGTCTTCAAAAGTTTCTCTTTCTCTTATTAATTCTGATTTTCCTTTATTTACTAATACTTCAGCTGGTATTGGTCTAGAATTATACTGGGAAGCCATTGAAAAAGAATAAGCTCCAGCATTTAAAATAGCTAAAAGATCTCCTTCTTTAACTTTTGGCAAAGGTCTATCTCTTGCAAAAAGATCACCTGATTCACAAACATTACCTGCAACATCTACTTTTTCATTTCCTTTCTCAAATACATTATTTACTGGGACAATATGATGATATGAATCATACATTGCTGGTCTAAGAAGTGTGTTAAAACCAGCATCAACACCAATAAATTTACGATAGCTGTTTTTAATAGTATTTACTCTCGTAAGTAAAACTGAAGCATCACCAACAAGATATCTTCCAGGCTCAATGTAAAGATAAGGATTTCCTAATCCATATTCTCCTGTTTTAGTTTTAAAAATATCAGTTATTTCTTTTGCGAATTTATCAATTTCAAGAATGTTTTCTTCAGGTTTGTATGGAATTCCAAGTCCTCCACCAAAATCTAAAAACTCAAAATCAATATCTGCTTTTGATGCAACATTTCCTGCAATATCTAAAAGAGCATTTGATGCTAATTTAAAAGGTTTTGGATCTAAAATACCTGATCCAATATGGGAATGAATTCCTATGGGTTTAAAACCTAAATCAACAGCTTTTTTATAAACTTCAGGAGCTTCTTCTTCTTTTATACCGAACTTACTCATTACTCCTCCAGTAATACAATGTGCATGATGACCTGCACCAACCATTGGATTTACTCTAAAGGATATTTTATAATTTTCAGGATCTACAATTTTAGATAATC
Organism: Methanobrevibacter sp.; assembly: GCA_031284925.1. Classification (GTDB taxonomy): domain Archaea; phylum Methanobacteriota; class Methanobacteria; order Methanobacteriales; family Methanobacteriaceae; genus Methanovirga. The sequence continues at coordinate 29,495 of JAITXE010000019.1, read as the reverse complement.
TTTCAAGTTGAGAAATAGAATCCAGATTAATTAAAACATTTTTTTCATTAATAAATTCTAATTCATCATTTTTAACATTGTTTCCTGTGAATAAAATTCTATCAGGAGAAAATCCAGCTTTTAAAGAAGTATAAACTTCTCCAGGTGATACAGCATCAATCGAACTTCCTTCTTCTTCAAGAATTCTCATTACAGCTAAATTTGGATTGGCTTTACATGCATAAAGTATTTTAAATTTTTCATGATATTTAGTAAAAGCATTAAAAACTCGTCTATAGTTTTCTCTAATTCTTTTTTCATCAGTGATATATACTGGAGTTCCATATTCTTCAGCAATCTTACTTGAATCAATATTTCCAATAACCAGCTTCCCGTTCCCATTTATTTTTAAGTTTAAATCCATTTTAATTCTCCTTATTTTTGAGGATATTTGATAATTATAAAATAAATTTTATATAAAAATAGAATAATATAATATTAAATTTTGCTGAAGAAGTATTTAAAGATAATGTAAAAATTAGAATCTAAGATAAGTATTAATCACTTAAATATACACTTAAAAAACCTAATATGTTTTAAGTATTCTTCTATTATTTAATTTAGAGTATAATCCTACAAAAAAAATGAAAATAATTTAATCATATTTACTAAACTTCATATTTTTTAATCTCTATTTCTTCAGATAAAAGATTAGTGCTTTCATTTACAAAATTTTTAAAATGAGTTGATTGATTATGTTCGCATAAACATTCATCATTTTTCCAATTTTCAACCATTAGGTATTTATTATCACTTTCAGTGTCTAAATACAGATTATAATCAATATTTCCTTTTTCTAACCGTGTATTTTTAATAAGTGATTCTGTAACTTTTAAAAAATCATCTCTTTTATTTTCTTTAACTATCATTCCAACTAACAAAATAATCATATTTAAATCAACTCCTGAGTATAATAATCTTTTTCTTATATAGAATACTAATTTTAGAGTTCTTTTTTAGCAAATTTTTGATTTCTAATCATTTCTCAGGTAAACCAGTTATTCTTAAACCACCATAATGTGTTTTATATCTAATATTAAGACCAATTAAAAGAGATGTGATTCGTTCAACAGTTCTTGCTTGTTCTAATGGTCCAGCATCAACACATTTAACTCCAGGAATTTTTTCTATTAAATCAAAAACAATTTTTTTAGCTTCTTTATCATCACCAGCAACTAAACAATCACAATCAATTTCTTTTTCAATTCTAATTAAACTAGAAGAACTTATATTATTAAATGCTGAGATTACATTAGCACCAGAGCATTTCAAAATAGATGCTGTTCTTTCAGCAGCAGATCCTTCCCATAGACTAAAATAAGTGAATGGTGTACCCCCAATATTTGATTGTAATGGAACAGTTGCATCAATGAAGATTTTATCTTTAACAAATTCTTTTACAGAATCCAATGTTGGTTTTTGTGCAAGAATTGGAACGGTTAAAATACAAATATCTGCTTTAGCTGCTGCATCAACATTACTTAAACCTTCAACAGTGCCTACTTTTTCATTTTTTAAAAGCTCTTCAATCTTTATTGCTGCATTTTCAGCTTTTTCAGCTTTTCTTGAACCTATTATTACATCTTCACCAACTTGAACAAATCTTAAAGCTATGCCTAAACCTTGATCACCAGTGCCTCCGAGTACCGCTATTTTCATATAAACAACTCCTGTTAAAAAAGATTAAGTCCTTTAGGACTTAATCATCTATTATTACAATTGGCTTAATTAAATCTCTTGGTTTATCTTTCATTAATAAGAGTGCTTCTTCAATATGTTCAATACCTTCGAATTTATGGGTTATTAATTTACTAGGATCACCACGACCGTATGTAACAAGATCAGCCAATCTTTCCATTCTTGTTCTTCCACCAGGACATAATCCTGTATGAATATCTTTATCAGCCATTCCAAAACCCCATCCTACACGAGGAATAGGTAATGTTTCACCTTGACCAAAGTAGTTAATGTTGGATATTACAGATCCCGCTCTTGCAGAATTAACTGCATCAACTAATATATCAGGTCCTCCACCAGCTACAATCACAGTATCTACACCTTCTCCACCGGTTGCTTCTATGATTTGTTCTGATGTAGATCCATCTTTATATGATATGATATTAGTTGCACCATATTCTTTAGCAACTTTTACTGATACTGGACGTGTCCCTACTGCGAAAATTCGTCCTGCTCCTTGTAATTTAGCACCTAAAATAGCTGATAGTCCTACTGCACCTATACCTAAAACAGCGACAGTTCCTCCTAAGGGGATTCTTCCATTCTCAGCACCCATAAAACCAGTAGACCACATATCTGTAAGCATAACCCCATCAGCTGGTGAAATATTCTCTGGTAATATAGCTAAGTTAAAATCAGCCTCATTAACAGTGAAATATTCTCCAAATGATCCGTCTTTATCATTTGAAAATTTCCATCCACCTAATGGTGTGCCTGATTGTGATGAAAACCCTCTTTGTGCAGCATCACTACCCCAATCAGGAGTAATAGCTGGCACAATAACACGATCACCTGGTTTTAAAGTTTTTACTAAATTTCCTACTTCAACAACTTCACCTACAGCTTCGTGACCTAAAATTAAATCATGTCTTTCACCAACAGCCCCTTCCCATACTGTATGTACATCAGAAGTACATGGTGCGATAGCTATAGATTTAACTAATGCATCTTGTGGTCCGATAGATGGTATGTCTTTTTCAACCCAACCAATTTCACCTATTTTTTTCATTGCGAGTCCTTGCATTTTTCCTTGCATTTTAACACCTTAATTTCCTTTATTTAAATAGTTATGTTTAAGTGTTCGGTTATTATATAAACCAATGATTAAAAACTAGTTAATATAATAACATTAGAGAGTTTATATAAGAGAGCGACTATAACCATCTTATATTTTTATAATATAAATAAATGAAATTGATATATAGTTTACTCCCTCTTTTATATTTGTAATGATTATTCTATATAAACATTTTGGTTTTTAAATTCTCTTAATTTAAGAAAATATTAATAATAAATGACATTATAATTATTATAAACTTAAATAGTTTTTTATTAATTATATAAATCCACTTTTTTAATATATTACTAATAAAAAATAATTTCCTTAAAATTAACAACAATGAGTTTATCTAATGTGAAAATTTTTTCAATTTTAAAAAAGCATGTTTCCATCAAGAACATATTGATTTAAATATAAAAAATTAAGTCCATGATTTTGGGTATAGTAAGAAGTAATAATCATCGTTCCTAATAAATTATACCAGGTAATTTTTAATCACTTAATTAAGGAATATTGAGTTTAGCCATACTCATGATTATTGTCCCAATTAAGATTACTATGAACTAAGGAAATATTAATACGGGATGATTTTACAAATTTTCAATTTTAAAGAGGTTTCCAAACAATTGTATTTGTTTAAAATTAATTATTTTCTAAAATTATTTATTAATTTTTATTAAATATTAAAACAAAAACTAATTAATGATTATTTAGGTAAAAAAGATAATATTAATTAATATTTTTTAATATTAAATAAGTATTAAATTTTTATTTGATGAATACATATCGTATTTTGATTTAATTTATATTTAACTAATTAAAATTCTTTTAAATAAAATAATTTAATATATTTAAATTATAAATAAATTGATTTATTCTAAAAATAGTATTAAATTAAATTCATAAAAACAAAATTTAAATATCAAGTTAATTAAAAAGATATAAACATGAAAATATTATTAGCAGGAACAAGTAGTGCAGTTGGAAAAACAACAATTTCAACAGGAATAATGAAAGCATTATCCCAATATAATGTTCAACCATTTAAAGTTGGTCCAGATTACATTGATCCAAGTTATCACACACTTGCAACAGGAAACATATCAAGAAATTTAGATTCCTTTTTTATGAGTGATAATCAAATAAAAACAACATATAAAAGAGCCATGAAAAAATCCAAAGCTAAGTATGGAATTATTGAAGGAGTAAGAGGTCTTTATGAAGGAATAAGCTCAATTTCAGATGTTGGAAGTACCGCTTCAATAGCTAAAGCATTAAATGCCCCAATAATTCTCATTTTAGATGCCCGTAGTTTAGTTAAAAGTGCAGCAGCAATTGTTTTAGGATTTAAATCTTTAGAGCCTGAATTAAAAATAGAAGGAGTTATATTAAATAAAGTAAAAGGAAAAAAACATTATTTAAAAACCAAAGAATCCGTTGAAAAATTAGCTAAAACTAAAGTAATAGGTGGAATACCACGAGATGATAAAATAAGTATTGAGCAAAGACATTTAGGTTTGGTTCCAGCACTTGAAAAAGATAAAATAGCTAAAAATATTGAAAATTGGGGGAAAATAGTAGAAAAATATATAGATCTTGACTGTTTAATAGATATAATGAAAGATTTTAAAACACCTAAAGATAATGGAACACTTTGGAAAGTCGCAAATAAAAAACCAATAAAAATAGGTCTAGCAAAAGATGAAGCATTTAATTTTTATTACCAAGATAATATCTGTGCTTTAGAGGATAATAAAGCAAAAATTATCCCATTTTCACCCTTGCACGATGAAACACTTCCTGATGTGGATGGTTTATATATTGGTGGAGGATATCCTGAAGTTTTTAAAAAAGAACTAGAAAAAAATTCATCTATGAGAAAATCCATTTTAAAGTTTTCTAATAATGGAAAACATATATATGGGGAATGTGGTGGTTTGATATACCTCTCAAAATCAATTGATAAATATGAGATGTGTAATATTATACCTTTTAATTCAGCAATGACACCAAAAGTTCAAGGATTAAGTTATACAATAGCTAAATCAAAAAAAGATAACTTAATATCAGAAAAAGATGAAGTTTTTAAAGGTCATGAATTTCACTACACTAAGTTAAACAATGTAAAAGCTAACTTCGCCTTTGAAGTTCAAAGAGGAAAAGGAATTATAAATCATCAAGATGGGATAACATATAATAATACCTTAGCAAACTACATACATATTCATAGTTGTTCATGCCCAAATTTTGCCTATAATTTCAGTAAAAATATAGCAGAGGAGGTGGATTTTTCAGATAAATAATATTTTCATGAATATTTAATAAAAATAAATAAAATCATATATAATAATAAAAATGTTTTCTTAAATGCAAGCTAACTAATTTCATGGCATGGTTTTGAGTGTCTTTTATTTTCATTCCATCATAATGTTTTAAGAGGAGCTTTAGCACCGCATGCTAAACATTTGAGAATGAATGTTCTGCCTTCTCTTACAATTTTGGTATCTGGTCTGTTGCACTCTTGGCAGTATACAAATTTTTCAACATACTCATCCACTTTTTCATTTATTAAATAATGATTAAACTTACCTTGTAAAATAGCTCTACTACCTTCTAAATTACCCGCAGTTCCTAATTCTCTTAATAAAAACTTTAATAAATGTTGAGAATCTCTATTTAATGCTTCAGATATTTCTTTAAAATTCTTAATAAAAGTTCTATTACCTTGTATATCTGAGTATGCTTTAGGAACATTAAATCTTTTTGTTTCAAAAACTTCAGGAGGTAATTGATCAATTGCTCTTGATAATAAATCTTCATATTTTTCCATAGTATCGTTTCCTTAAATTTATTAAATAAAATCTAAATCTTTAAAATATTAATTGAAATTTATATTATTAACACATGTAATATATAATAATTTAGCATGAAATATATTATAAAAAAAAACTAAAATTTTTAATATATAATATAATTAATTTGTTTTTCATAATATATTAAATTTTCTATATTAAAATTCTGCAACAATTCTAAAAAAATATCCTTTTTGACATATAAATTAACTGTTATATGTAGACTCTTAAGGTAATCTTATTTGCAATTTTTCAAATTCAAAAAACCATGCTAAATTTACAGTGTCTATTGATAGTTAAATATTGGTTTTATTAGAAATAAATTATTTTTTTTAAATAAAGATTACAAACAACCTCAATTAAAATACAAAAAATAAGTGTTAATATGAACATAACTGAAAAAATTTTATCCATTGGATATGGGAAAGAAGTAATTCCTGGAGAGATTATAGAAGTTGATGTAGATTTAGTCATGTCCCATGATGGAACATCCCCACCAGCTATTAGAATCTTTGAAAAAATAGCTGAAGATGTTTGGGATAATTCAAAAATAGCTATTGTATTTGACCACACAGTCCCAGCAAACACAATTGGTTCTGCTGAATTTCAAAAAGTTGCAAGGCAATTTAAAAAAAAACAAAATTTAAAACACTTTTATGATCATGGTGAAGGGATTTGTCATCAAGTACTGCCTGAGAAAGGGCTTGTTAAACCAGGACAAATTATTGTAGGGGCAGATTCCCATACATGTACTTATGGAGCTTTTAATGCATTCTCAACAGGGATGGGTGCAACAGATATTGCAATGGTTTACGCAACAGGTAAAACTTGGTTTATGGTTCCAGAAGCATTTAAGATAAATGTTACAGGAGATTTAAGTGAAAATATTAGTTCAAAAGATATTATTTTAAAAATTATTAAAGAAATTGGTTCTGGTGGTGCTACATATAAATCACTTGAGTTTTTTGGTGATATCATAAATAATATGGATGTTGCAGGAAGAATGACAATGACAAACATGGCTGTTGAAATGGGGGCAAAAAACGGCATAATGGAAATAAACCAAGAAACATTAAATTATTTAAAAGATAAAACAAAGATGAATAAATTCAGTATGTTTAAAGCAGATAAATATACAAACTATGAAAAAGAGTTTTCCTTTGATATAAGTGATCTAGAACCCCAAATAGCATGCCCAAATAGTGTAGATAATGTGAAACCAATATCAAAAATAAAAGGAATATCTATTGATCAAGGATTCATTGGCTCATGTACCAATGGGAGACTAGAAGATTTAAAAATGGCTGCTGATGTTTTAAAAGATAAAAAAGTCCACCCTGATGTAAGATTATTAATCTCTCCAGCATCCTTAAAAATATATGAAAAAGCTATTGAAAAAGGATATATACAAACATTTATAGAATCAAATGCTATTGTGTGTAATCCAGGTTGTGGACCTTGTTTAGGGGGACACATGGGAGTTTTATCTGAAGGAGAAACTTGTATAGCAACCACAAACCGTAATTTTAAGGGGAGAATGGGAGATCCAAATTCAAAAGTTTATCTATCAAATGCAAGAATAGTTGCAAGTTCAGCTATTAAAGGTTTTATTAGTGAGTGAAATCATGACAAATGAAAATATTATTAAAAAAATTAATGAACTTGATAATGGAAAATATAAATTATCTAAACTACAAAAAATCCTCATGGTGCATGATGGATCTATGACAAGTATATTAGATATTTTAAACGGAACAATAGCTATTAAAACATTAATACAACAATTTGAAACCCCAAGCCCTAAAATAGCTAAACTATTAAATATTAGGAGAACTGATGATGTTAATTACAGAGTAGTTTTAATGCATAAAGATAACAAACCTTTAATACATGCCATATCATACACTCCTTTAAAAAGAATAAAAGATGAATTTAAAGAAGATTTAACTAAAAAAGATTTACCAATAGGAAAAATCCTTAAAAAGTATAATGTTGAATCAAGAAGAGAAATAGAAAATGTGAGTATTGAGCCAAGTACTGATGAAATGTCAAAACTATTTAACTCAAACAATGATCTTCTTACAAGAGAGTATAGTATATTTAAAAATAATGAAAAATTAATATGGATTAAAGAAACATTTCCATGGGATTATTTTAAAGAGTAGCCATTATTTTAAATTTAATGATTCAATTAAATCCAGTGTATCCCCTGTGATGTTAGATGTGTTTTTATTTTGTGTTTTTATTATAAATGAATTTGTAACACGAGCCCCTCGTGATTGAAGTTTATCTTCCATTCTTTTAATTGCTTTTTCCCCACCAGAAATTCGCATTGTTGCAAAAAGAATAATTTCTTTTCTTCTAAAATCAAACTTGTCAATTGCAGTTATAATTGCAGGAGTTGGTTTAGATGCCCAAACAGGTGTTCCAATATATATTAAATCATAATCTTTCAGATCTATTTTTGATGGTGATATTTCAGTTTTAGATTCTCTAAATGCATCTATTGAAGATGTTAATTTTGATTTAAATCCTTTTCTTACTTTTAAATCTTTTATTCTAATTAAATCTCCAAATAATTGTGATGATAATGTTTTTGCAACAACCTCGCTCTTACCACTTTCTGAATAGTATAATATTAAAGTTTTCATAACATCTACCTTTTAAAAATAATTCATATTAATGTATTATAATTTTTTAAAATTTATTATATAATTAATATTCCTTTTCGAATAATATATAATTAAGTAGATATTGATTATGCATTATTTATAATATAATGAGAAGTTAGAAGATTATTATTCATATCAATGATTAAAACCCAAATTAAATGATAATTTAGTTGAAAAATCAAATGAAAAGAATAATATGGTGATATTTTTTATATCAAATGGAAATTAGAGTTTTCTGATGTATTTGTGAAGAATTAAATAAAGAAGATAAGGAAATTGATGAAGAAGAATCTTGTAACAGATAAACAATACAAAAAAATTAACACCCATACACTCAACCTGTTGTAAGTTTAAACATCAAATGCAAAATTTTATCGTGCAGACAAAGGAAACATTTATATAAATATGATTCTTATTTTATTATATCAACCATTCTATTGTGATATTGATATTATTGTTTAAAAATAAATTTACATATCTTAAAGATATCAATGGTAAGTTACAATGCATTAAATTGAAATAATTGCACCCTTAAAACACATTTAAAAACTTTTATAATCTACGCTATGGGGTGTGATATTATTAAAGAAGATTACTATAATATGCTTGGAATTGATAAAACTGCTGATCAAAAAACAATAAATGAAGCTTATAATAAACAGATTTTCACTTATCATCCTGATCGTGCTGAAGAGGAAGAAAAAGAGAATTATAGAAAGAAAATATATGAAATTCAAGAAGCATATGAAACATTATCCAATCATGATAAAAAAACAGAAATATGATCAATAATTTAAACCTAATGATAACAAAAGCCTTACAGAACATATGTCTAAAAATGATGAAACTCCAAATGTTAATGATGAAAATTTTACTAATGGCAAAACAAAAAATGATGGAATTGAATATGACAATAAATTCCATAAAGAATTGAGAGAAGTGGAATTAAAGAGATTTATGGGAAGTAATAATCACACAGAACCTAAAGAAGGTTTATTAACTGATGATGAAGTACTTAAATATGTGCCTGAATCTATAGCTGCTCAAAAAATAAGATTAAAAAGAATAAAAAATGGATCGTTTAGGTTTTTTGGAGGTAATTATATAATTGGCATTTTTGGAATGATACTGAGGACTGTTTCTATATTGAGTTTAATATATTTAATGCTGAATAGATAAAGTTCCAATGTTTGGTAGGATTAGGTTGGTTTTCCGAAATAGAAAAGTGAAATCTTAAACTTATCATTTTGATTTTATCATCCAAATTTTTGACAATTCTATTGACACTATTAAAAACATACAAACCATTTATCATATCATAAGATTATTGATTTAAAACTTTTTCAATTTCTTCTTTTAGAATTTTATTGACTGTTTTACCGTCTGCTTTTCCTTTAAATTCTTTCATTGCTATACCCATTAAAGAACCTAATGCATCCATTTGTCTTTCTTTAATTAATTCTTCGTTTTTATTAACAATTTCTGTGATTATGTTTCTTAAATCATCACCTGGGAGAACTAAGAGATTTAATTTTTTAGCTATTTCTTTAGTTTCTATTTTTATGTTTGGATTTTTCTCTTTTAAAATAGCTATTTCTTTTATAATATTGTTAATTGCTGTTTTACTTATTAATTCATCCTTTAGTAATTTAAAAGTTGATTTAACTTCGTTAATATTTAATTGGTCGATAAATATTTTTTCTCTCTTAAATTCTGTAATGGAATATGCATAAAATGATGCAACAGTTGTTGGATTTACTTTAAGTTCATTTACAATCTCTTCAAACTCATCAGCGTATCCTCTTTTAATTAATTGATTTATAAGGTCTTCACTTATATTATATTCTTTAATAAGTCTGTTTCTTTTTTCATCTATAAGTTCGGGTAGATTATTTAAAATATCATCCATGTTTTCTTTACTAATTTTAAGAAGAGGGATATCTGTTTCAAGATACATTCGACTTGCAGTTGCAAGAGGTCTCATATATTCACTTGTACCTTTTTCTAAGGCTTTTCTTGTTTCTTCAGGAACTCCATCAAATGCCATTTCAGCTCGTTTCATAACTTCTTTTAGTGCAGAAATAGCTATTTCCTCTTCATGAGCAACAATAACAAAACTATCCTCTTCTGTTACACTTAAAAATTCTTTTAGATTTGAAACTTCTTCTTGATTAATTCCATAAGCAGGTAACTCATCACTATGAAATATTCCATAAACTCCATGTTTTTTAGCATAATCAGCTAATTCAGTTCCAAATCTAAGATTTTCCTGAATCTCCATTCCAATTAATCCAGCAAATCCTTTTAAGACAATAGCTTTTACAGATTTTGCACTAGCTATTATCTTAGAACCTGTGTTTTTAAATATTTCACCAACATTAAAAATATTTCCCTGAACTTTAGCATCTCTTTTTTCAAGTTCATTTTTAATTTTAATAAGATTTAATTGCCTTTCAACTTCTAATTCAACCATTTTAGGAATTAAATCTAAATCTTGAACACCTTTAATCTCAACACGGCTACCTTCACTAATTGATATGTTTAAGTCTTGCCTTATAGTTCCAAGACCTCTTTTAACATTGGTACTTCTTAATATTTGGCCTAATATATATGCAACTTCTTTAACTTCTTGTGGATCATGCATAGATGGGTTTGTTGTAATTTCAACTAAGGGAATTCCTAATCTATCAAGACGAAAACTTGTAAAACCATCCCCTGTCGCTATTCTTCTTGCAGCATCTTCTTCTAGACAAAGATTCTCAATAGCTATTTTGCCATTATTAGTGTTTAAATAACCATCGGTTGCTATTAAAGCCGTTCTTTGAAATCCTCCAGTGTTACTTCCATCTATAACCTGTTTTCTCATTGTATGAATTTCATCAGCTATTTTCATATTCAAAAGAGATGCGATTGTAACAGACAAATTCAGTGCTTCTTTATTTAAATTATGTGGTGGTTCATCATCACTTTCAACTAAGCATGTTTTTAGATTATAAGCCTCATAATTAAACCTTAAGTTTTTTAAAGATTCTTGAAAAGCGGCTCTATCAATTTGACCTAATTCACTCTGTGTGGGTCTTAGATATCTTTTAATCTCACTATCAATCTCACTATTACTAAGTTCATTTGGGCAAGCACAGAATAACTTATGTTTACTATTAAGTTGTTGATGAATCTCTAACCCCATTTTAAGACCTAATTCTCTCCAATTCATAAAAACTCCAACATCTTAATATTTTTCTATTATATTTCTTCATTACTTAAAATTATTCTTTAATTGGATAGTTTTTGAAAATGGAAAATTCAAATACATTTACAACAATGCACTTCTTAAAATATAAAGTTAAAAATGTTTAGATTAAATTATTTATCTTGTTTAAAAAAGTCATTATAGCTATCAGGTTTTTTCCTTGTGATAGAACCTAAAAATCCTAAGTTATTATAATCCTTAACTATGTTTATTAATTTTTCTTTATCTTGTTTTAAAGACTCATTATCAGTTTCTAAATGAGATACTTTCTCTCGAGCTTCATCAAGAAGTTTTTTAATTACCTCATTTTTATGTTGGGATTTTGATAAATCTTGTCTTATCTTTTCAGTATTTTTAAGTTTATAATTTACATCTTTAATCTCATGTATCTCAACATTTCTTGATAATTTAGATTTATCATTGTGTAATATAAAAATTTTCTTTTTTAAGGAGGAAATCTCAGATGCACTTTCCTTTTCCTGTTTACTTAATTGTTCTTTCAATTCTTTAATCTCATTTTCTAATTTAGTAGTTAAAGTTTTATCAAATTGTCTATTACCAGAATTTTTAGAATAATTTTTATTAGAATAAGTCTTATTATGTGATGATTTGTTTTTCGTAGTATGTGGGGAACTTTTCGTTAAACTATTTCTTGCTAGGGAATTCTTTCTTGCATTTACTGAAGAATCAGTTTTTGGTGGTGAAGAATTCGTTGTTTTAGAAGATTTATAGTCTTTGATATGTGACTTTTTGTTGTTTATTACTACCATGTAAATCTCCTTTTAAAATTTTTTTAATAAAATAAAATATTAATTTTTTTAATAAATTAATCAATAAACTTAACTATTATATATATTAATACTTTTTATATAATCCAATAAAATATCTTTAGATTCTGCATCATTTAATGCAAATTCTATAGAAGATTTTATCCAATCTATTTTATTTCCAATATCATAGGAACTACCATTGAAAATACTTGCATATATATTATCAAATTCACCTAATGCATCTGTTAATTGAATTTCACCACCAACATCCGGTTTAGTGTTTTCAATATAATTAAATAACTCAGGATATAAAACATATCGGCCCATAATAGCTAAATTAGAAGGTGCTTCATCTATTTTAGGTTTTTCAACAAGATGATTGACTTTATATGCGTTCTCAGATATTTTCTCGCCATTTATTACACCATATCTTTCAACTTTCTCATTAGGAACTTTTTCTACAGCAATAGCAGGTGCATCATACTTTTGAGATAAATCAATTAACTGTTTAGTACATGGAACATCTGATTTAGTAATAATATCGCCTAACATAACAGCGAATGGTTCATCTCCCACATGTTTTTTCGCACAATAAATTGCATCTCCAAGTCCTTTCTGTTTCTTTTGTCTTATATAATAAATATCTGCCATATCAGATATATGTTGCACTGTTTTTAGAAGATTTGTCTTTCCACTCTCCCTTAAACTTTCTTCTAACTCAAAAGATCTATCAAAATGATCTTCAATAGACTTTTTACCTTTACCTGTTACAATAAGAATATCATCTATTCCAGATGCAACAGCTTCTTCTATAACATATTGTATGGTTGGTTTATTAAATACTGGTAACATCTCTTTTGGCTGTGCCTTAGTAATTGGAAGAAATCTTGTACCTAAGCCAGCAGCTGGAATAACACATTTCAAAAAAACACCTCCTTATTTTTATTATGAATTTTTTAAAATAACTTAAAGTTTTATGATTTTATAGTAAATTAAAAATATTATAATTTTAAATATAATTAGCAAAAAACTAAATTATCAATAAAATTAGGGAATATTAAATGCAGGGAACGGGATTCGAACCCGCGAAGAGACTAACCCAATAGGCCCTCAACCTATCGCCTTTGACCACTCGACCATCCCTGCTAGAAATTACATTAACAAATAGTAACAATAAAACTTTATTAACTTATTAGTATTTAATAGTATTTAAACTTTTTTAATTTTTCATGTATTTAAATATACAAATAAAAGTTGCAAGTTTTAAAGAAATATTTTGTGATTGTAGTTAACTTACAATTAGGAATCTTATTTTTCATGATTTCTTGTAAAATGTAAAAAATCAACCATGATATCTTATTTAATTATATTTAAATTATAGAATATTTATTAAAAAATTAATAAAAATTGCGCATTATAAATAATTATATATATGAATAAAGAATAATAATATATTTTAAATAAAAATACTTTTTATAATAGAATTATGTAAAAATAAATTTTAAACTTATGAGGAAATAATATGTTTTTAAATAGAGTTTATTATGGTGTTCTTTTCTTTATATTTTTAATATGGGAAATTATAAAGGCAACAATTGATGCATCTAAGCGATCTATCAATGGAGATATAGATCCTTACATCATAGATATAGAAACCATTCTTAAAAGATCAATATCCCAAACTATTTTAGCTAATACTATAACTCTAACTCCTGGAACTTTAACAGTTGATGTAGATAGTGAAAATGCTTTTTTAAAAGTAGCTGTTATTTCTCCAAGAGAGAATAAGGAGATTATCCCTCTTGAGAAATATATTAAAAAGATGTTAGAGTAAGTAGTCTTCGATAGCATGTATTTAAAAATTTATCCGGTTAATAATAATATAAAATTAATAAGATATTATTAAATTGTAGTTTTTAAGATTGATGATATTAATTAAAAATTAAATAACAGTGATAAAATGGAAATTCTCTTAATTAGCCAATATATTTTAATAATTTCACTTATCATATTCTCATTGGCATCTATTCGAATAACAACCCATAAAACAAGAGCTATGGGTCTAATTGGAAGTGCTACATTTTCACTTGGAATAGCTGTTCTACTTTTAGCTTATGGTACTATTTATTCAATTGAGTTTTGTAAAGATATTGCTATGGCATTACTTATACTTGGAATAGTAGGTACAATAGCTTTTTCAGTTGTTTTAAGGGGAGAAAAAGATGATTAACATACCTTTTGATATAATTCAATCGTTGTGTTTAATTATATCCTCTATTTTGATTTTAATTACCTGTATTGGTATATTGCGGTTTCAAGACGATAGAGATAAAATAATATATGTTAGAATACAACTTTTAGGTATTGTAGATATTGCTGGAGTTTTAGCGATGATTGGATTAGATCAATTGCTTTTAGCAGGAATATACTTTATTTTATGTCCTATTGTTGCTCATACAATGGCAAATGCATATTATTATAGTAAAGAAGACCATAATAAAGAATCTTTATTAAATGATGATGATAAAATAGTTAATGGTAATGAAAAATAATTATTACGAGGAAATATAATGATTGAGTATATAATAATGATAATTGGAATTTTAGGAGCAATTCTTGCACTTGCACAAAGAGATCTACTTAAAGCAGCAATCCTTACAGGAATAAGTGGAGGGTGCATAGCTGTTCTTTTTCAAATCTTACTTGCTCCAGATGTAGCATTAACCCAAGCTATTGTTGGTGCTGCAATAATTCCTGTATTTATTGCTTTAGCCATTTATAAAACTCATGGGGTTGATAATAATGATTAATACTCAGTTAGCTGCCTTATTAACATCAGGAAGTTTTATTATAATTGGATTATATGCTGCAATATTTCTGGATAATATAATTAAAAAAATTATTGGATTGTCTTTTATTGAAGAAGGAGCTAATTTATTCTTAATTACTTTGGCTTACAGAGCAGATGGTATAGTGCCTATTTTTTTATCTGGTATGAATCCTCAATGGTTTGCAGAAAATTCAGCATATCCTCTACCACAAGCATTAGTACTTACAAGCATAGTTATTGGAGCAAGCACATTAGCTGTTATGCTAGCAATAGCTATGGTTTTATATAAAAAGCATGGTAGTTTAAGTACAGATGAAATATTGGGTGATAAAAATGAATGATTTAATCCCATTAATGGTTATTATTCCCATAATAGCTGCTATACTTCTAAATTTATTTAACAAAAATAATTCTACTGTCAAAATACTTTCTTTTGTAGTTGCTATTGTCTTACCAATAATTCCATTACTTGCTAACTATGGAACTTATTATTTTGGAGGACATGCCCCACTAACAGATTATGGAACTTTCTTAAGTTTATTTCCAAACAGTATTTTAAATACCTTACATATTGGAATAACTTACTCATATGGGAGTATGCAACAGATATTAATCTTCTTCTTATTTATAATAGCATTTTTAGCTATTCTTACAACAATTGGTGAGAGAAAGAAAATTTCAGGAACATATATGTTCTTAATGTTTATGGGATTAGCTTCTGTTGTAGCCATGCTTTTATCAGATGATATTTTTCATTTATACATCTTTTTTGAAATAGTTATTATTGCTCAAGTAGGAATAGTATTAGCTTCTAATCACAAAGAGAAATATGAAACTGCGATGAAATATATGATTTTAGGTTCTATAGGTGGACCTATGCTTCTTACAGGAATAGGATTTTTGCTTGCTTTAGTTGGAAGTGTGAATATAACTGATATAGTTCATGTTGTTAAAAATGGATTAATAAACTCTTATTCACCAATATTTTTATTATCATTTGGATTAATATTCTTTGGTTGGTTATATAGTGTGGGTTTACCACCATTTCATACCATTAAATCGGATATGTATAGTAAAGCAACCCCAAGTGGAAGTGCCTTACTTCAAACATTATCAGTGATTATATTTATAAGCATTGGGCTTGCAATATTTAGAATATATAATGGTATTTCCTATGTTGGAACATTTATAATATTCTTTTCATTGGCAGCCATGATTTTATCCATCTCAATGGCACTTACTGAAACTGATTTTAGAAGAATAATAGGATTTTTAGCTGTTGGAGAACTTGGATATTTAGGTATTGGTTTTGGTATTGGAACAAAACTATCACTTACTGCAGCACTATTTCAAGGTCTTAACGAAATAATAATAACAGCATTACTATTTATTGGATTTGGTACAACCTTATACTTAAGTAAAACATCAGAAATTAATAAGTTAGGTGGACTCATTGAAAATAATCCGAAAACAGGTGTTATGGTTCTCATTGGAGGTTTTGCATTAGCAGGAGTTCCTCCTTTAAATGGATTTCAAAGTAAAGTAATGCTAATTCAATCAGCTTTAGATAAAGGATTCCCAGAACTTGCTATAATCATGATATTAATAAGTATTGTTACATTTATGACATTTATAAAAATATTCCACTCAATATATCTTAAACCAAAACCAAAAGACCTAATCATTGAAGATAATAAAATCCCGAAATCAACCACATTTACAATGGGAGTTTTAATAATAATGTGTATTGTTTTAGGTTTAATGCCAAGTCTTGTTGTAAATGGATTTAATGCATTTATTGGAGGGTTGATATAATGAGTGATACTTACAGCAAAATTTCAGACTCTGTTAATAAATTTAAAAATAAATTAAAAAAAGACCAAAATACTGGTGATAATGTAACATCAGCAATGGCTGCTGAACTAACCATAATATCTACAGTATTAATTTCAGCTATTATGCTTAGGCATTTAAATATTATACTTACAGTTTTAATAATTTTAGGTTTAGGATTATACCTATCCACAAATACACCAATAATCGGTAAAATTAGAAGAGAACAAAATGATTCTCTTGATAGAATGACATTTTATGTAATTTTAACCCTTGCAATACTTGTAACCACTATTTATTGGGGAATAATCAATTGATAAACCTTAATACATTCTCAATAGATAATTATTATTCATTAATATACAATACTAAATTATATTACTATTCACATAGAGGTTAGGAGGAGCTTAATTTGGTAAATAAAAGTATAAGAACATTAGTTTTATCAATAGTCTTAAGTTTATTTTCAATTACTTTGCTTAATGCATTATTTAACTTAGAAAAACTTATTGTTCCTGGTGTGAGTGAAATTTATAATACATTAGGAACTCAAATTGCTCCAAATATGGTTACATTAGTTGTATTTGATTGGAGAGGTTATGATACACTTGGTGAAGCATTAATTTTAGTAAGTTCCGTTGTTGTAGTCCTTTTAATATTTGGAAGAGGAATATTAAAAAATGATTAATGTGTTGATATAGCAGATTAAAAAATGATAATTATTTAATATAGTAAATATAAAAATAAGATATTTAAAATAAATAATTATAATTATAATTTATTATAATAATTCTAAATATAATTAAAATTAATAGAAATGAATTAAAATAGTAAAAGATAATAGTAAATTAAAGTTATGATTTAAACATGTTTTATAATGGATATGATAAAATGAGTACAATTTTAAAAATATTCACCTTTCCAGCGAGTTTCATAATAATATGTTTAGGTATTTTAACTATACTTGGAGGACATATTACACCAGGAGGTGGGTTTCAGGGTGGAGCTATGATTGCTAGTGGAGTAATATTATGTATAGTAGTATATGGACTAGAACACAGTCCAATACAACTTTCCCATAATCTTATCTCAATTATTGAAAGTATAGGAGCATTAGGATATATAATAATGGGTCTTGTTGGATTGTTTACAACAGGATTCTTCTTATACAATGTAGGTGCAGACTTTTATCATTTAATTCCAAATACAATATACATGATTTTCAAATACCCCGATGTGACAAATGCGGGAATTGTACCTTATCTAAATATTTTTGTTGGTTTAAAAGTGTTCGTAGGATTAAGTGCAGTTGTAATTGCATTTTTCCAATTTGAAAGACATGAAAAATCAGAGGAGTAAAGATTAAGATGTTAAACTTAGGACCAATCATATTTGGATTGATTATTGGAGTTATTGTTGGATTAACCCTAAAGAATAATCCCGACAATCCAATAGTATTTACTAAATCATCATTTATAGTAATATTAATTGTAACTATTGTAGTGGCATGGCAATTAGGTCCATTTCCTTACTATACTGATCTTCCAATAGCTACTGGTTTTGTATCTGGAGCCATTGGAATAATTATTGGAAAAAGTATATCAAAGGCTACTTAATTACGAATAATTATTTATCTTATAGATAATAAAGATATATACACTCATAAAGTTAATTCAACTCAAACAGTAAAAGATCAACAATTACAGTGAAGACTTAGATTTAGTATTTATAAAGATATAATCACTATTAAAAATCTTAAACCTGTTAAAACTGGAAATTTAGGATTTAAAGTGTACTCTATTGAATAAGCATATATCACTAAAAAAAATTTCATTTTTGTTATTGTAATCAAAAATTTATATATTTTAATAGATAATAGTTTATAATTAATATTTTAAAAAGGCAACCAGATGGTTTGTAAAAGCTAAAATCATATATTTGGAAGTAAAAACATGTTTTTATCAACGAGTAACTGTGAAGGAAAAGGAGAATGTATTAAAGGGTGTCCTACTGAAGCTATCCGTATGGTTGAAGGAAAAGGTTTTAGTTGCATTACATGTGGGACCTGCTTTGATGTATGTCCAAACCATGCTATATTTAAAAATAAATATGGTGGTTATGTAGTTGATAAAGCAAAATGTAATGGTTGTGGTGTATGTGAATTCTCATGTCCAGTAAATAGTATCCATATCGAAGAGGGTAAAACTAAAGGGATTTGTGCAAGATGTGGTGTTTGTGAGGATTTATGTCCAATTAATGCGAGAATAGATGGATTTGATTTAGTTGAAGATAAACAAAAAGCATACTTAAAATCACTTAATTTAACAGCTAATCTTACAAACCCTACAAAATTATTTAAACCTAAAAAAGAGAAGAATGTAGTGAGAAACTCAGTGGTTACTGATTTATACAAATGTATTTTCTGTGGTAGATGTGAATTTTACTGTCCAACCAATGCAATTAAAGTAAGAATTTATGGGGATGAATGTGTTAAATGCAGAATATGTAATGATTTATGTCCAGTAGGAGCTATTGATAAAGGAGTTGTAGATTATGAGAAATGTGTTTTATGTTTAAGTTGTTATAAAAATTGTCCACAAGATGCAGTTAATATAGAAAACTTTACAGTTAATATTGTAAAACCAAAAAAAGAAAATGAAGGTTCGATTGTTTCATGTTTAAACTGTGGACTTTGTAGTAGTGAAGATGGATCTTTAAAAAAGATAAATAAAAAAATGCGATTTGACCCAAGTTTAGCAACTGATTCATTTGAAAAATCAATAGATAATTGCCCAGTTAATAGTTTAACAGAATCTTTCCTGGTTAAATTAGATGGGTACTGCATTTCATGTGGTAAATGTGTGCAAGTTTGTGATGAAAATCAAGCACGGAACTTTAAAAATGTGACTTGGAATGGTGAAGTTTCAGATGAATGTATTTCATGTGGAACTTGTGAAGAACTATGTCCAAAAGATGCAATTAAACTAAAAAAAGGTAAAGTTTTAGTTGATTTAGATAAATGTATTTTATGTGAAACCTGTGCTATAAACTGTCCAAAAGATGCAATCCCAAAAACAACAATGTTTAAAAACAAAGTTGAAAATGGATTTAATCTAATTGATAACAGATTATGTATAAACTGTGAAATATGTTATAATATCTGTCCAGAAGAGGTTATTACTAGTGAAAATGATAAAATCACAGTTGATTTAGATAAATGTGTTTTCTGTGGAGCATGTTATAATAATTGTCCAGCTAAAGCATTTATATTTGAGAGAAAATTTATAGAAGAATATTAAATAATAGAATAATTAAGTAATAAACTTGGTGTTGTTTATGCAAAATCTAATTAGAATAATTCTAGAAGGATCTTATCAAAATTTTAAAAGAATATTCTTCAAGTCTAATAGAGTAACAGATACGAAAATAAGAAATGATATCTTAAATGGAAATGTTAAACCAACAGATAAAGTTGCAGAAATTTCATGTATTGGTTGTGGGGGATGTTCAAATGTTTGTCCAACTGGAGCAATAGATATGAAAAACCTTGAAAATGAGGAAAAATTAATGGATGGTTGGATTAAAACCCAAATCCCAGAATTAAATAGTGAAAAATGTGTATTTTGTTATTATTGTCATGATTTCTGCCCAATTTATGCTTTATTTGGTGAAAAAGCTACTATACACCCAAATGATGTTGGTGAAGTAAGTTTAAAGTTAGATGAACTTATGAACCAACCAGTAAAAATATCTGAAGATAAACTCAAATTCATTTCTCAATTCTTATCTGATAAAAACATTATTAAAACTAATCCAAATATTATTAAAGATAACCCCATTTTCACTGATAAATCTAATAAAGATGAAAATAATTAGGTGATTAAATGAGTCTTAAATCATATTCACGATCAAAAGCCATACATTTAATGTTAGTATACACTGGAGGATGTAATGGTTGTGATATAGAAATTGTTAATTGTGTTCTTTCCCCTAAATTTGATTGTGAACAATACAATGTTTTTTTAACTTGGAATCCTCGTGAAGCAGATGTTTTGGTTGTAACAGGTCCTGTCACCTATTTCAATAAAGAACCTTTAAAGAAGATATATGAAGCTATTCCAAATCCAAAAGCAGTTATAGCTGCAGGTTCTTGTGCTTTAATGGGAGGAGTTTATAAAAATATTCACGGTGATATTCCTTCTGAAGAAATTTGTGGACCTGTTGAAAATATAATTCCCGTGGATGCTAAAGTTCCAGGATGTGCAGTAAGGCCTCAAGATATTTTAGCTGGTGTTGTAGCTGCCCTACCAAAATTACTGAATGCTGATTAAAATCATTTATATTTAATGAAATTTAATTATTTTGATTTAAAATATTTAAATTTATTTATTATGAATTGTTAGAATTATTAAAATTACTATAAAAATTAAAAAATACAAACAAATAATAGGTGCTTATTAATGAGTGAACGGAACGAAACTAAGGAATATGAAACAATAGAAACTGAAGTTGCTTTAGGAACTGTCCATCCTGCAGCATTAGAACCTTATAGATTGAGACTTTTTGTTGAAGATGAAATTGTAAGAGATGCTGAGATAACTGTGGGAGTTAATCATAGAGGAATAGAAAGAATTATGGAAGGACTTCCTGTTGAAAAAGCTAATGCACTTACTGAAAAAGTTTGTGGAATATGTTCCAATGCACATATATGGAATTCTGTTTTAACTGCTGAGAAAGGTCTTGAAATTGATGTTCCTCCACGAGCAAACTATATACGAATTATTATGGAAGAGTTAGAAAGATTACATAGTCATCTTCTCTATTTAGGGCATGGAAGTGAAGTTTTAGCTCATGAAACATTTTCAATGAGAGCTTTTTCAATTAGGGAAACTGTAATGGAACTTTTAAGAATGATTGGTGGAAACAGAGTTCAGTATGGTGCTTCTATAATTGGTGGGGTTAGACCACGATGTGAATTAGGCCATGGTAGATTAGTGAAAATAATTGAGGGAATGGATTTAATTGAAAAACAAGTAGCTAACTTTACTGATCGATTTGTTAATGATTCGATTGTAATGAATAGGATTATGGGTGTTGGAAAAATATCTCAAAAAGATGCTATAAGATTAGAAGTAACAGGCCCAAGTTTAAGAGCAACAGGTGTAAGTCAAGACCTTAGAACAACTATGAAAGAGTATGAAGATTTTGACATAAATGTGATAACTTTATCAGATGGTGATGTTAAAGATAATATTCTTTTAAGAGTCTTGGAAATACCAGAAACTATTAATATCATTAGACAAGCCATTAAAAACTTACCAGAAGGTCCTATTGTAAATAGATCTTGGGAAATGTTTGATACCGATACTATTAAAAGTTATATTGAAGTTCCAAGAGGAAGATTATATCACTCATATAGATTAGAAGAAGGTAGAGTTAGAGGAGCAGTAATAAGAACCCCATCAATGTCTAACATTGGTGCAATGCAATTAGCCTGTATTGGAAACCATGTAACTGATGCTCAACTTTGTATAGTTCAATGCGACCCATGCTTTACCTGTACTGATAGAGCTATAGAGATTATTAATAAAAAATAGGAATGAAGACAATGATAATATCTTATGAAAGTTTATACTCAATTTTAGCTGTAATAGCTACAATAATCGTGGCTTTTATTGTGGGAACAATTATTCCTGGTTTTGAGAGAAAGTATGTTCATGCACGAATTCAGCAGAGAATTGGACCAACATTTACAAGTCTTGGCTTAATGGCACCAATTAAGTTTTTCTTTAAGGAAAATATAGAACCAAACTCCACAGTTCCAAAATTATATAAATCATTACCCATAATATGTTTTATTGTAGTATTTTTAATATTATTGTTTTTAATACCTCAAAACTATGTGTTTGGTGTATTTGCAAGTGTAATAGCTATTATAGGATTTTTAAAAGTTGAGGAGATTTGTTATGTTTTAATGGGTGCTCTTTCCAAATCAATCATGTCTCTTTCAATGCCTTTCCCTGATTTAGTAAAAGGTGGACTTCATTTAGATAGTCAAAGATCATTTATTGAAGATATTAGTTCAAAAAGAGCATTTAGATTAATAGCTTTTGGATCTTTTCCACTTTACCTCTCTTTATTTGTACCAGTATCAGTTGTGGGAAGTGTGTATCTTAAAGACATTGTAGCATATCAAGCAATTCATGGGCCTATCTTATTTTCAGCAGCTGGAATTTTAGGATTTATAGTTTTTTTCATAGGTTATATGATTATAATGAATGAATACCCCTTTGCAATATTAAAAACTAAAGCAGATGTCATCGAAGGACCATACATGGAATATGCATCTAAATATAGGGCAGTTATATTTTTAACTCGAGGATTCTTAATATTTACTATGAGTATGATATTTTCAGTTTTATTTATGGGTCTCCCACCAAATATCATATCATATACAATACTAATAAATATAGCTATAGCTTTTATATTCCCCCTAATTATGGGCATATTAAGTGCATTTTCACCAATATTTACTAATAAGCAGTTTTATCCAACTGTAATTGGAACATCCTTACTTGGAGTATTAGCTATTGCATTAAGTTTATTATATTAATTAATAATTATAATAAAAAAAATTTATCTTAATTATATGGAGATTGTGAATATTTAAAAGATTGTAGGTACTGTTTAATGCAAGGTCTTGCAAAATATTTTAGCATTGGTGATAAATGTAGCTGGGCAATAATATAAAAATTAAAGGTTATATTAACAAATTAATTTAAGATTTATTTATGGGAGGATGTATAAAAGTGAGTATAGTTACCAATTTTTTTAAGAAATCACTTAAAAATCATAAAAAATTATTTTTAATTATTTTCGTAACAGCTATATTCTCATTTACATTTGAATTTGTTAATCCTTTAATTCTAAGAGTTATTATTGATGATATTCTTATTAATAAAAATTTTCAGTTAATAAATTTAACTATAATTATTTTAGTAATTCTATTTTTAGTATCTGCTGTTTCTGATTATGTTAACAGTGTTTTTATTAATAAGTTACAGAATCATGTATATAATGATGTTTCTATTAATTTATTGGATAATATTTTAAGTAGTTCTGTTTCTGATTATGAACAGAGAGATGTTGGAGATTTGATGAGTAGAGTCATGAATAATGTTCCTATTGCATCTATTTTAGTTTCACAAACTATAGATCGTTTATTTATGAATTTACTAACTTTCATTATTCCAATTGGAATAATGTTATCTATTGCTCCTTTTTTGACTATTATCATTGTTTCTCCTGCTTTAATATTTTTGTATTTTAATTTTGAATTAGGAAATAAAGTAGAATTTTATCAGACAAAAGTATCATGGATTAATGGTTTGATTGGTTCTATTTTGAATGAGTTTTTATCTAAATTTTTAGTGTTGAAGATTTTTAATTTAAAAGAATGGGCTAATAATAAATTTAAACAAACTAATAGAGAATATTGTGATTTAGATATTAAACATAATAAGTTTAAGAGTTTGAATCAATCAAGTAATTATCTATTTTATTGTTTAATGAATATTTCATTTATTGTTTTTGGTGGTAGGATGGTTATTAATAATGAAATGAGTATCGGTACTTTCTCAGCATTTTTTTCATATATCGCATTATTTTTTCAACCTATATCCCAACTATCCATGCTATGGAGTGATTATAAATCAAGTATTCCTGCTATTAATAGAATAAATGAATTAGAAAGATTTAATGTGGGTGATGATAATAATCAAGAGAAATTAGAGATTACTGATGGTGAAATAAAACTGGAGAATGTTTGTTTTGCTTATGATAAAAAAGAGCTGTTGGTTGATTTTAATGCTTGTTTTAAGAGAGGTTTGAATTATATCCTTGGTGAAAATGGGACAGGTAAATCCACAATAATAAACTTAATTTGTGGATTATATCCTTTAAATAAAGGCAATATATTTATTGATAATCAAAATATAAAGTATGTATCATCTAAAAATTTACTTAAAGAGATAAGTATTGTTTTTCCTTATCCTTATTTATTTAAAGGAAGCATATATGAGAATATTATCATGGGTAATTTTGGTGCGAACAAAAAGGATGTTGAAAATATTTGTAAGTTAGTAAAATTAGATGAATTTATCCGTAATAAAAAAGATGGTTTTAATTATGATATTGGTGAATCAGGACAATTTATATCAAGTGGTCAGGGACAAAAAATATCTTTAGCTCGTGCTTTAATAAAAGACAGTCCTATTTTATTATTAGATGAAGCCACTAATTTTATTGATGAGGAAACAAAAATTGTTATTAATAATGTGATTGATGAAATTAAACAAGAGAAAACAATTATTATCATTACTCATGATTCATCTCAAATTAAGGATAATTCTAATATAATTAATTTAAATTTAACTTCTCCATAAGAACTTAAGAAATGAAACATGATCATTAACTTGTTTTTCAAGCTCAGGATGTGATAAACTCATACCGTGCCTTGCAGAATTAATATTTTTTAACATGATATATTTCATCAATATTGGGTCTACCACATTTTTTGCTCTGATTATTATATATTGGTTTGATTATGGGTCTGAATAATTCCTAATTAATTAATGGGATCCTATTTCAGCTAATTTATCACCTCATGCTTCAACTTCCCCATACCTAATTTTTAAAAAATAGTTGCTTATGTCTTTCATACTTTTATTTTAGTTATTTTGTAGTATTTAAACTATATTGCTCTCTTAATCTATTATGAAAATCAAATTATAATAACCATTATTCTATTTAAAATACTATTTAGTCATTAGAAAGAGAGAGAGAGAGCAAATGATTAATCTTTCACAGTGCATTCATCATGTTTTATTTGATTTATAACGTTATAAATTAATTATATCATGAATAATATGGCTTGACCAATCTTATAATTATGAAATATGTATGGTAAAGCTTATATACTAAGAAGTTTAAATTAAGTATTGGAATTTTTACAACTTATTATTTCATGAAAAAATATTATGTGAAAAATAATGTTAATAGAAATTCTCTCTTGTTTTAAATAAAATTTTCTTATTTTGACAAGCAGCACACAATTTTATTAAAAAAAGGAGGAATTCATTATGGATCTAAATTTAAAATTCGTAGAATCTATTGAATTAGATAATGAAGAATTAGATGAACTACAATTTAAACACTATGCTTATATGCATAGTTGTTATCATTGTAAATAGTTTTCCACTTTAATTTAAATTATTTTTTTTATTTTTTTAAAAAAGGTGAAAAAATATGATAAATAAATATCCAATGATTAAAAAAGGAGTAAGATTACATCAAGGATCTATAAAAAATTTGATAAGTGATATAAATGATCCTCAAAAGTTTTGTGAAGTTGGGAAAAATGAAACAGAAATAATGAAAAAATGTGATGGAAAATCAACAATTAATGGAATTTTAAAATCATATCAAGACAAAGATAAGGAGGATATTTTAAATTTTATTGAAAATAATCCTTATTTAATTATCAATGATAATCCAACTGATTCATATATAGATATTTCTGGTTTAAAAAATATTCAAATTCCAGAACAAATTGAGATTGAATTGACTTATAATTGTAATTATAAATGTGATCATTGTTATAACTATGAAAATTTTGATAAACAGGATAACATAAATAAAGATAAACTTTTTAATTTTTTAAAAAAAATGAAAAAATATGGAACTAGAAGATTACAATTAACTGGTGGGGAGATATTTAATCATCCTAATAGTTATGAAATTTTAAAATTTGTATTCCAAAATTTTGAACATGTTATTTTATTAAGTAATTTATCTTTAATAAGTGATAAAGAAATTAACTTAATTAGTAAATATAAAGATAAACTTATTCTTCAAATATCTATTAATAATGGAGATAACGAAACATATAGTAAATTTATAAATAACAGTGATTATAATTTAGATTTAATTTTAAATAAAATTAAAAAATTAACAAATAATGGTGTGATAATTGAAATAACAACGGTTGTTCATGAGAAAAATATTAATGAAGTTGAAGATATTATTAACTTAACAAAAAATATTGGATGTAAAAATATTTCATTTTCACCTATTATGAAAGTTGGAGCAGCTTTAAAAAATAATTTTAATAATATATCTTTAAATGAATTAAATAAAATTATTAAATCTTATAAAAATTATATAAAAAAGCCAAAAGTTCAAATTGGATCTAAAAAATGTGAGTTATGTAATAATGCAATTACTATTACACCAACTGGTAATGTTAAAGGATGTATAATAGATATGAATAATCATTTTAAATTGGGAAACATTTTTGAAAATGAAATTTATGATATTTTTTCTAAATTAAATAATACTAAAATATTTGAAATTAACAGTCCAAATAAAGAAGAATGTAAAGATTGTAATGAATTAGAACATTGTATGAATTGTATTGTAAAAGGTTTAGATAAATTTAAAGAATTAGGTGATAAATGTGTATGGGGTAAAAAATATTATACATATTCTATAATCAAATGAGGCTAATGTCCTTAACTTATTAGGTACTGTAAATTTAGCATGGGTTTTTTTGGATTTGAAAAATCATGAAATGATTACATTAAGAGCCATATATACATAATCTAAAATTTTTTCAGCTAAAACTTTATATCGAGGTATTCAGATTCTTGAAAACCATGCTAAATTTGCAGTGTCCTTTTTCCTCACACAATATATGAAAGAAATGTGAAATTTATTAAGTAAAATGCCTTAATAAAAAAAATTTATCTTAAAATAAAAGGTGATTATTTGAAATTTGTAGTAAGATCCCAACATATTATAAGTGTTGGAGGTTACATTGTAGAACGTAACTTCCCATATAGAAACATTATCGTAGTAAATAAAACAAGCGAAGATGTTAAAATTGAAGTTCCTGTTTTTAAAGAAGAATGGATAGAAGAACATAGGAATTTAGGCTTAGAAATAATCCCAGTTAGTGAAGAAGACAGCTTTTTAACCTTGTTTAAAAGAGCAAAAGCAGAATTAGAAAGTATTAAAGAAAATTAATATTTATTTAAAAAATAATTTTAAAATGGGAAATAAATGAAAAAAATTGCACTCACAATTAAAACACTGAATAATCAAGGAGTTTTAGAAAATATAACAAAGAAAATATCTTCAATGAGATTAAATATAATCTACATTCATCTTTATCTTGAAGAAAATAATTTAGGTTCCTTAAATTTAGAGTTAGAAAATGTAGAAAATGTGGATAATTTAGTTAAAGAATTAAAATCCTTAAAATCAATTAAATCAATTGAAATTCATGAATCATTAATAGATATTTATGGGAAAAGAATTATTATTATAGGTGGAGGAGCTCAAGTTTCTCAAGTAGCTACAGGAGCTATCATTGAAGCTGACAGACATAATATTAGAGGAGAAAGAATAAGTGTAGATACAATCCCCCTTATTGGTGAAAATGAAATATCTGAAGCAATTAAATCAATTTCAAGACTCCCAAGAGTTAGTGTGCTTATTCTTGCAGGATCTATGATGGGTGGTAAAATAACAGATGCAGTTAAAAATATTAAAAAAGAACATGAAATTACAGTTATTAGTTTAAACATGATTGGAACAGCATCAAAAGAAGCAGACATTATAATAACAGATCCAACTCAAGCAGGAGTGATGGCAGTAATGTCAGCATCAACTACAGGAATATTTGAAATTAAAAGATTAAAAAATAAAAAATTTTAAAAAAAAATGAGAAATCCATGAAGAGCATATCAAAAGAAATAGAAACTAAAATAGAAATAAAAAAATCTATTTTTATATCTAGAATATACCCAATAACAAGCAAACAAAAGTCCATCGAAATAATTAAAAACATATCTGAAAAATACAAAGATGCAACTCACCACTGCACAGCTTTTATCATTAAAGGAATAGAAAGTTCTGATGACGATGGTGAACCTAATGGAACAGCAGGAAAACCAATGCTAAATGTCTTAAAACAGAACAATTTAGAAAATATTTTGGCTATTGTAACTCGATATTTTGGAGGAATCAAACTTGGATCAGGTGGATTAGTAAGAGCATACTCCAAATCAGTCCAACAAGCAATAGCTATTTCAAATATAATTGAATTAAACCCACACCAAATATATGAAATATCCTTTAATTATTCAAATCTAAAATTCATTGAAAATGAAATTAGAAAAAATAATTTCAGAATCTTAAATAAAGAATTCCAAGAAGATATTCAATATAAAATAGCCCTCAATAATAAAAATATAGAAACATTAAAAGATTTCAAGAATAAATTAAAAGATTCATCAACAATTAAATTCATAGAAGAAAAACATTTATAGATGAATCAGATATTCACGCCATTTGATTTAAAAGTAGATATTTATTAAGGGATTTCTAAT
>JAITXE010000082.1 GCA_031284925.1 Methanobrevibacter sp. | reverse complement strand
AACATACCCAAAACAAATAAACACATGATATCATCCATTTAATTGCCATATTATATTGAAACTAAAAATAAACCTTAGTTACCCCCAACGGCCCTGTTTATATCGGCCGTGGATGGAGAATTCGCGGGAACCGCGGTGACATTACCGTCTTTTGTCTGAGCATCCTTCTTAGCGGTAGCCTCAGAACCTTCTTGCATTGGATTACGTCCTATTGCCTGAGTACCCTCACTACTGCCCATCTGTTCTTCTTTTGATAATATATCAATAGTATCAGGATTCACATTCAAACTACTATAATTACTAATAGCCTCACTAATAAGCTCCTGATACCAACTAGCCTCACTAGTATCAACAGGCGAACCGTTTATAAGGTATATAAGCTTGTCTAAATTAGATTCTGTCACATCATTTATTAAAAATCTGGGATATACATCAATTTCGTCTTCACCATAGTTAATATCAAGGAGTGGTTTAACTACTTGTTTGTTGATTTCATTATTAATACTGCGAATAATACTATTAATACTACGTTTATTGTCCGTACTGTTAACCAAACTCGCTGAATAGTTACCAAATTTAGACTCAGCTTGCTGTGAAAGTTTACAAATACGTAAAATAGTCCTTGAATACAATTCTTCCGTTTCAATGAAACCTGAAGCTTTATTTTTGGTTTCAAGGAGTGTTAACTTATCCTTTTCACCCATAGTTAAAGCAGGGAACCTACCATCAAGAACATCCTTCATAAACTGCGCCATTTCAGCTTTTGTTTCAGGGGTAATCATCTCACTGTTTGAATATAAAATAGGGACAATATTTCTATTAATGAAGACTCGTAAGTTATCCAATAGCATTTGACGTTGCTGTACAACATTATTTAGCTCCTCGGACAATGGACGTCCCAGTATTCTACCATTCTCCGGCCTGTAAATAAACATGACAACTTTTTCGTAAGGTATGATAACATCGTTATCAGAGGAAAAACCGGACGGAGACTGCCTAATAGCTGTTATTTCACCCTCATCGTTGAAAATAAAGGAATCAAGTCCATTATCTAAGGTAAAATTAGGAATATTAACAAAATCTTTAATCATAACCTGTTTAAGCTTAGGATCCCAACGATATAAAATTTCGTTCACCGAAAAACCGTACACTAGCGAGCTCACAAGATTATTAAGCAGTGTGGTCAGATCCAGGCTCTCAAATAATTTTTCCAAATATTGGATGTGTTCCTGTTTAGCATCTAATCCGATAATATTGAATTTACTGTTAGTAATCATCGAACTAATCTCTGTGATGGCGTAATTGTAACAATCATCAGCATACAAACGGTTATTATGAATAAAATTATTACAATAAGGGTTAATACCCGGCATAAGTAAATTAGAACTACTATAACCATATTGTCCATTTCTGGAAGCTTGTTGAGTTGCTGCGTCCTCAGATTTACGTTTAAATAAAGCTTTTTTAATATCTGATAAAATTGGTATAAATATCACCTTTGAAAATATGTTGTTTATCTAATATTTATTAATTATATTAAAAAGGTGGAATAAATTCTTAAATGCCACTACTATTAATAGAGGAAGAATATTTTTGATAGATCCGAATCATTTATTATATTTCCTTTTTAATATAATTAGTAATAGTGTTAATAGTAATAATATTATTAATATAAAAAATAATTATAAAGTGATTATTATGAGCAAAAAACTAATAAATCTAGATGAAGAATACTACAGAAAATTGAAAAAAATTGCAGCTTTAGAAGAAGTAAGTGTGAAATCAATAGTAAACCAACTAATAAAAGAATATGTTGATGAATCAGAGCTATTAAGGTGATAATATGATACCATTCAAAGAATTTAATGTGATAGGAAGCCGTGTAATTAACTTACAAAAACCATGTAAAAAAGATTTAGAATGGTTATATATAACCAAAAACTTAAAAGGAAAGGAAATTGGGGAAATCTATGGTGAAAATAGATCTACAATTACCAGATGGTTTAAAAAATGGGATATAAAAAAACGTAGTGAACTACCAACTGAATTAGCTTTAAAGAAACTTTATTTAGTTGATAAGTTAAGTGTTGAAGAAATAGCTGATATTTATAATTTTAAAACATCTGAGAGTATTAGAAGGTGGTTAAGAAAATTCAAAATACCTATAAGAACACGTGAAGAGAATTGTATGCTTAAATATGGTGTAAAAAACATTTCACAAGCTGAAGAAGTAAAAGAAAAAAGAAAAGAAACAAATATAGATATTTATGGTGTTGAAAATGTTTCACAAGTTGAAGAGTTTAAAGAAAAAAAGAAACAAACATGTTTAAAAAAATTTGGTGTTGAAAATGCTTCACAAGCACAAGAATGTAAAGATAAAAGTAAGAAAACATGTTTAGAAAAATATGGTACTGAATATGTTTTACAAGCTGATGAAGTAAAAGAAAAAAGTGAAAAAACATGTTTAGAAAAATATGGTGTTAAACATCATACACAAACTAAAGAAGTGCAAGATAAAAAGAGACAAACATGTTTAAAAAAATTTGGTGTTGAAAATGTTTCACAAGTTGGAGAGTTTCAAGAAAAAAGTAAACAAACATGTTTAAAAAAATTTGGTGTTGAAAATGCTTCACAAGCTGATGAAATTAAAGAAAAAAAGAAAGAAACATATTTAAAAAATTATGGTAGACATCCTAAACAATGTGAAGAAGTGCAAAAAAAATATGAAAAAACATGTTTTGAAAAACATGGTGTTAAAAATATAGGTCAAAAACATATAAAAAATTTTGAAATATGGGATAATCAAAAACTATTTCAAGATTGGATAATAGAAACATACAATGAATTGGGACGTAAATTAACATCAGGTGATTTAAATGATTACTTTAATCTAACACGAGGATCATCAGTACTTAGATTAAAGGAATTACCTGAAGAATATAATAAATATTATAAGATAAAGGGATCATACTTTGAATTTCGGGTTGAGGATTGGATTAAACAGAACATTACAACTGTTTATGAAAGAAATAAACGTTATGATTTCATGAGAAATAATAATGGAAATATGATGCAATTAGATTTTTATTTCCCCTCACTTAAAATTGCTGTTGAAGTTAATGATAATTGGAGTCATTCTATTGAATTTAAAATTGAAAGGCGTGGTATGAAACCTGAAGAAGCCCTTAATTACGAACAAACTAAGACTGACCTTTGTAAAGCACAAGGTATCAAATTAATCCATTTATGGGAGGATGACTTTGATAATATAGATACTGTTTTAAAACCAATACTAGATGCTGATAAAAAGTAAAATTCTTAAATGCCACTACTATTATTAGAGGGCGAAAAATATTTATCCCTCTAGGAGAAAAAATAATGATGTCAATGAAGAAAATCTTAAGTATAATACTAATAATAAGTATATTAGCAATCAGTGCCCCTATAAGTGCAGTAAACGCCACTAATTACGGTCAATTCTGTAATTATACATTAAATGGTCAACATATTGAATTCTATGATAATGAATGTAGTATTAGAACTGGTGTACAAGAAATCATAGATAGTGGATCAATCTGGCAAAGACTAGGTACTAGTATATGGAAAATGAATATGACCGGGTACCATATAGCAAGTATAGAAAGAACTGAAAATTTAAATTATTCAATAGGTAATACTGGTGTTAGATGGAGTGTGAATTTAACAGGACCCACAATAACTAATTATCCAATAAGTATCGCGTCCTATTATAATCCATGGACATAATATCCAATATTATATTTTTTGTCTTGGACAAAGTCCAACAATTTCTAAATGCCACTACTATTAATGAGGAGGGATAATTATGAATGCAGGATTGAAATTAATAGGAATAGTATTATTAATAGCTTTAGGAATCAATATAATATATAGTATAGGAGCTTATA
Source organism: Methanobrevibacter sp. (assembly GCA_031284925.1). Lineage (GTDB taxonomy): Archaea > Methanobacteriota > Methanobacteria > Methanobacteriales > Methanobacteriaceae > Methanovirga. Next base: position 151 of record JAITXE010000082.1, on the reverse strand, counting down.
TAGAGGAAGAATCATATATAAATGATTTACACTCTTATGGTGTGAATATTAATCATTCACAAGCAGCTGAATACATAAAGCAATATAAATTAGAAAAAGAATTCAAGGAATACATGAAGAAAGGAGGGTGATTCTAATGAAAGACACAATA
>JAITXE010000080.1 GCA_031284925.1 Methanobrevibacter sp. | reverse complement strand
TTTTAATTTGTTTAATAGTTTCAATTGATTTTTGTTCATACGAATTATAATTGTTGTTAAATTGATTTCTATTAATTTTATATGTATTCATTCTTAATAAGTCTTTGATATTATAATTCTAAATTTTTTGTAATTAATAAAATAGTTCTCTTTATATATACATTAATATTTTAATCTCTTATATAATAATTGGTTCATAAATACTTATATTTTTATTAACTTTAATAAGTTATTTATTTTAATATGCTTTTAGCTGTTTTAAAAATCTACAATAGAATTTATAATATGGAATTAAATTTATTAAATTCCTTATTAAAGAATTAATGGTATGTAATTTTAATTAATTAATAATTTAAAATACTATTTAGTTAGTCTAATAGTTAAATATGCAGTATTTTTAAATTAAATTTGCTAATTTTAATATTCCAAAAATCTTATTTATATATTTTTTTATAAATATCTACAACTTCTCCAATAACTAAAATAGCTGGTGTATTAATTTTTTTATCCCCAATATCTTTTAGTGTTCCAAAAATTATTCTCTCATTGGGGAGTGTTCCATTTTCAATTACACAAACTGGAGTATCATTACTACGATATTTCATTAATGCTTCAGTGTTTTCTTTTATTTTTCCAACACTCATTAAGATTATTAATGTATCGGCAGTGTAATCCCATTTAACTTGTTTATTAGATTTTTTAGGGTCTTCATGACCTGTTATAACAGTAAATGATGTAGCAACAGTCCTATGACTAACAGGAAGACCTATTGATGTTGGAATCCCAATAGCTGAGCTAATGCCTGGAATAACTTCAAATGCAATATTGTTTTCTATTAAGATTAATATTTCCTCCCCACCTCTTCCAAAAACAAAAGGATCACCACCTTTTAATCGGACAATTATTTCATAGTTCTTACTTTGTTCTATCAATATATTATTTATCTCGTTCTGACTTTTATAATGTGTTCCAGCCTTTTTCCCAACATATATTCTCTCAGCATTATCTGCGAAGTTTAATATATCTTCATTTACTAAATTATCATAGATAACCAAGTCTGCTTTTTTTAATATATTAACTGCTTTTAATGTAATAAGTTCTAAGTCTCCAGGACCTGCACCAACTAAATAAACAACCATATTAACTAAACCTTTTATATTCCTAAACTTATAACATTCCCTTAAAAAAGTTCAAACCATGATCTGATCCAAGTAATTCATCGGAAGCTCTTTCAGGATGAGGCATAACTGCACATACAAACCCAGATTCATCACAAATTCCTGTAATTTTATTCAATGAACCATTTGGATTATTATCATTAAATTCCAATACAATTTGATCTTGATCTTTGAGTAATTCAATATCTTGGTTAAAGTATCTGCCCTCAGCATGTGCTATTGGCATTTTAATAATGTCATTTTTTTTATAATTTTTTGTAAATGGTGTTCTATTTGTTTTAACCTTTAAATCTTCCCATTGACAAATAAATTTAGAATTTTCATTTACTGTGAAAATTCCTGGAACAATCCCTATTTCAGATAGTATTTGAGCTCCATTACATATTCCAAGCACTGGTTTTTCTTCTTTTACAAGAGATTTAACTCCATCAATTACTGGTGTAATAGAAGCAATAGCCCCTGCACGTAAATAATCCCCGTATGAAAAACCTCCAGGTATTACAATACCATCAAGATAACTAAAATCATCCTTATTCCACCATATATACTCTGCTTCTCCACCTACTGATTCAATTACTTGATAAACATCTCTATCACAGTTTGAACCAGGAAATCTAATAACACCTATTTTCATTTAAACCACATTTTCTAAAATATTTAAAAGTTAAAACTATTTATTTAAATATAGTTTTTCTTTATTTATAATTGTTTCATGATTAATTGCAAAAAACTATTTAAATGAGGGTTAACAAATGTATTTTTTTTGAAAATATGAACTTTAGATCAATTTATTTATATTAATTTAAAAAGAATGAATCAGGTTAAAAGAGATAGATTACAAGGAGCATGGGATTGTCCAAAATTTTATTGATAGAACTTTTTTTCATGAAAATATTTTTAATCTATTTTTTTTTTAAATGATTTAAATTTAAGAAATATTAGTTAAAAATAATTTTTAAAATTTAATTCATTTTTAATTAGGAATTAATTTATTAATAGTTATAAAATTAAGTTTTTAAAGAGTAGTTCAAAAGGAAGGTGAAAGGAATCTTAAATTTTATAGTTTTAATACTATGATCGAGTGAACTCTAAACAAGGTACATGATTTAGAATATGGACTAGAAATATCTTAAAAGAATAGATGATTAAATGTTTTGTTTTAGATGATGAATTATTAAAAAAAGGTACTCGTGAAGATTATTTTGATGAGTTAATTGGAAGAATAAGAAGAAATAAAGGTTTTAGAAAGAAACACTTAAATTTGTATTAACATTTTCTTAGGTTGGTAGAGTTGATTCTATATCAAAACATTTATAATAGATGTGAGTTATATTTTAAAACAAATTAATATAATGTAAGCTCTAATTTTTGGCATAATAATACAATTTTATAATCTAATCAAAGTAAATAGGATATAAATAATTATTTTATTTTTAGAAAGTATTTATTATAAACTTTTCATATTTAAAATTAATTGGTGAATATAATTTATTCTAAAAAATTAATATGTTCATTAAAATGCTAAAAATTAGGTCTTTGAGTAATAACATTTTATTGAGGAATAAACATGAGTTTTTCAGTTGTTCATACTGCGGATTTACATTTAGATAGAAACTTTAGTTATTTATCTGATGATAAAGCATATGCAAGAAAAGAAGATTTATTAAATGCTTTTCATCAAATTGTTGATTTTGTTTTAGAAAATAAGGTGGATGCATTATTAATTAGTGGAGATACTTTTGATAAAGTACTTCCAAGAAATCCTGCTAAAGTTGATTTTGTTCAAAAAATTCGTGAGATAAAAGAAAATGGAACTAATATTTTTATAATTGGGGGAAATCATGATGTTCCAAAGGGTTCTAAGCATGGTATCATGGCTGTGGAAATATTAAGTGCTGCAGGTCTTGCAAATGTATTTGGGGGATGTGATGCTGAAAATGTTAGTTTTAAAACCATAGTGAAGAATAATGAAAAATTAAATATCCATGGTCTGAGTTTCAACCCATTTTTACTTCCTGAAACCGTTATAACTCCGAAAATCAATTTTCAGGAAGGATATAATGTTTTAATGATACATGGTGATCTAGAAGGAATAAATTCTAATGAAAAAGAAAACATGTTTGATAATCCTATTAAATCTTCTTTTGTTGAACAAGCAAATTTAGATTACTTAGCATTAGGTCATTACCATAATTTCGCAGAAAAGGAGTATGATGGAACTATTGCATGTTATAGTGGTAGTAGTGAAAAAATGACTTTCAATGAAGAAAATGACAAGAAATGCTTTGTTCATCTAGAAATTGATAATTCTGGTGTTGATTATGAGAAAATACCTTTAAAAATTAGGGATATTAAAACATTAAATGTCCAAGTTGATGATTCTATTGAAAATATTGATCAAATGATTAAAAATAAAGTATCATTTAATAATTTTAATCCTGAGTTAATTTTAAGACTCAAACTTAGGGGAAATATAAGATATGATACATATAACACACTTCATAAAGCAAAATTATATGATGAATATATTAAGAATTATTTTTGGTTTATCATTGAAGATGAATTAGAATTAGATAATGATGAATTGAATAAATTAGATAAATTAGACAATAATCCTTATACATTATTTGAATCTCGTATGAATGAAAAAATTGAAAAACTATATGGTTCGGATAAAGAAAAACATGAAAAAGCATTAGAATTAGGATTAAATGTATTATCTCAAGTGAACGAGGAGAATTAAGCATGGTTGTTTTCAAGGAGATTAGTATTGAATGCTTTAAAAAATATAAACATAAGCAAAAATACATATTCCAAGAGGGGTTAACTGGTATTTTTGGTAAAAATGAAAGTGGCAAATCAACAATTGGGGATGCAATTGTTGTTTCATTATTTGGTTTATCTAGTACATCTTATAATAAATCAGATATTATAACATGGGGAGAAAAAAAATCAAAATTGCAACTAGTTTTTGAATTAGATAAATTATATAGAATTAATAGAACAATTGGAAATAAAAACACAGCAATACTTGAAATAAATAATAATGGTCAATGGATAAGAATTGAGAATACTATAAAATCATCTGAAAATAGAATACAGGATATTTTAGGTCTTGATTATAAATCTTTTAAAAATTCTATATTCATTGAACAACAGGATTTAAATTCATTATCTAGCTTAAATAAACAAGAAAGGCAAGATATAATCAATAGATTATCAAGATATGATGAAGTATCAAAAGCTGAAAAAAACTTAAAAGAATCCATTAAAGAAATTGAATCTGAATCTGAAATATTAAGTATACAACTTAGTTCATTAAAAGATACAGTGTCCAGTAAAAATATAAAATTTGAACAATCATTAAAATTAGATAAAGAAAAATCTAAAACTATCCATGATTTAAATAAAGAGAAATCTACTCTAAAGAAAACTATTCACGAAATTCAAATATACGATAAATTAAAAGAAATGGACATTATACAAGATAATATAAACTCTTTAAAAATACCTATTAATGAATATAATGGTCAATTAAAATCAATAGAAGAAAAAGAATTAGAAAAAAGAGAATTAGAAAGTAAACTCGAAGCTTTAGAACATGTTAATAAAGATCTTAAAATAAAGATAGAAAAAATAAATGAGATTATACAAGGAATTAAAGATTTAGATAATAATATGGAAAAATATAATCAAAAATATGACTCTTTAATTGCTGAGAAAAGGGCACGGCTTGATGAAATTAATGAAAAAGAAAAACGCAAAAGTGATAATGTTGAGAAAATTAAGAAATTATCTTATTTAAACGAAGATCTTCATATTAATATTGAAAATATTGGAAAATTGTTAAATGAAAAAGAATCAATAAAACATGAAAATGAAAATGAAATAGAAAAGCTTAAATCTCTTATTAATGAAAAAAATAGGAAAATAAGCGAAATCAAAGAAAAAGAATCTAAAAAAGAGGAAAATAATTCTAAACTTAAACCATTAAAACATATAACTCCCCAACTTAAAGAACAAATCAATAAAATAAGTGAAACATTATCAAACCTCAATAATATTAAAATAAATCAAATAAAAAACAACATGAAAAACATTCAAAAAGATATTAAAAACCATGAAAAATTAAAAGAAAAAGATAAAAATTCATTGTTAAAAATTAAAGATAAAGAGAATAAAATAATTAAATTGAAATTGAATTTAAAGAAACTGGAACATATTGATATTAAATTAAAAAATAATATTGAAAATATAGGTACTTTAAAATCTAAAATAATGGAATGTCAAAAAATTTTAAATAAAAATAAAGAAGATCAAAAGTTAAAACTTAAAACAATAAATAATGAAGAGACCTTAAGAAAAGGTCATGAAAACTATAATCAATATCAAAACCTCAAAAATAAATTAAATTCAATAAAAACAAATACTGAACATACAAATACTAAGATTAATTCAAAAAAAGAAGAATTAAATGGATTAGAAGAATTAACTCATGAAAAAATGAATTTAAGCGAAATAGAAAACAATTATAATAATAAAATCAAAAATGCTAATATTTTCATTGCAATTGGAATAATACTATTAATTTCTGGAATTATTTCAATAGTAATCCATTTTATATTAACCACTATTTCAATCATTGGATTATTATTAATTTATAAAGGATTAAAAGATAAAAAGTCATTTAAACCAAAAATTAATTTAATTAAAAATAATAGGGAATCAATAGGATATTTAAAAAATTTAGAATTAGAATTAAAAGATTTAAAAAAGGATAAAGAAAAACATGAAAAAGATTTTAAAAAATTTGAAAAAATAGATATTAAAAAAATGGAACAAAACTCTAAAGAATTCAACGATTTAAGTAATGAAAAAAATCTTCTTAATAAGTTAAAAAATGAAGAAAATAGAATTACAAGTAAAATAAAAGAACAAGAATATAATTTAAATTCTTACATCCAATCACTCCCAATACATTACCAAGGCAATGATTTAAATAATAAAGATTCATATAAAAAACTCAATGAACTTTATTTATCTGAAGATAAAGAAAAAAGTAATTATGGACATGATTTAAATAGTTTAAAAGAAGAAATAAATGAAAAAACAAGAATTCAGAGCAAAATTAATGAAGCATTGAAAAATGAAGAATCCTTAAAAAATGACTTAAAAAATCAAGAAGAAGCTTTAAATAATGAATTTGAAAAAGAAAAAACTCTAAAACTGAAATTAGAAGAGGAATATGCATATCTCCCAACATTATTTAAAAAGAAAATTAAAATCGATGATGGGAATCTATATAAAGAACTGTTAAAATTATATCAAAATCAAGAAAAAGAGAAAGAAATTTTAGAAAACGAAATAAATAATCTAAATCTTGAAATTAATGATAAAATTAATATCCTTGATAAAGTAGATAATCTAAATAAAAGTAAAAGAGAATTAGAAGAAAAATTCTTAAACAACAGTAAAAACATAGATTTAAAATTAAACAATTATTTCAATGATTTACCCGAACATTATCAAGAAAAACATACCATAAGCACTGAAAACTTATATAAAAAACTCAATGAACTTTATTTATCTGAAGATAAGGAAAAAAATATTATTCTCACGGAAATTAAAGAAATAGATAAAGAAATCAGCAAAAAATATAATATTGAAGAAGAAAAAAAAGACATAATAAAAATGAAAGAAAATAAAGAGAAACAATCTAATTTAGAGAAGAACAGTTTAAATGAACAATTAAAAAAAATATATTACATGCTCCATAAACATTACCAAAATTTAGGGATATATGATAATGACCTTGTTAAAAATTTGCAAAATATTTATCAGTTAGAGGATAAAAATAAAAACAATATTTTGATAAATATTAAGAATTTAAAAGAAGAAATAATTAAAAAAAAAGGCATTAAGAATAAATTAAATAAATTAAAACAAGAAGAAAAAAAATATAACACAGACTTATTTGAACAAGAAAAAATTTTAGCTGATTTAACAAATCAAAAAAATTTACAATATGATCCAAATATTCACGAAAAATTAAAAACAGATAAAAACATGACCGATGAGAAAATAAAAGACACTGAAAAAGAAGTATCCAAATTAGAAGGGCAAATAACAAATTTAAATGAAGATACAACTGATTTTCAAGCTAAAAAGAATGAACTAAAAAAATTAGAAAAGAAAGTAAATGAAAGAGCATATGATAAAGAAACATATGAAATAGCTAAAAAAGAAATTTCATTAACTGCAAAAATATTAAGAGAGCAAACAATGGATAGAACAAAAAAAAACATGGGGAAATTCTTATCAATGATCACTGACAATAAATATAAACGAGTTAAAATTTCAGAAGATTTCAATATAACTGTTGAAGCCCCTGAAAAAATGGGATTTGAAACAATCAAATCATTAAGTGGCGGTACTAAAGATCAAATTCTATTTGCTTTTAGATTAGCATTTACTCAAGCAATAATTGGAGGAGGAACAGGAAACAGGAGATTTGCATTATTCTTAGATGAATTTTTAGGAAGTTTTGATCAAAATAGAAGATTGAAAACATTAAACATGTTAACAAATCTTAAAAATGAATTTAAACAGATTGTACTTATAAGCCATATAGAAGGCATGGATGAGGATGTAGATAATCTAATTAGAACTTAACTACCAATGAAAAAATAAATACATTAACATTTTTCACATTTACAGAAATTATTAAATATAAATAAGACATTGTTAACAGGGAAATTATACCATACCCTAAGTATAAAAATTAGAGATTTCAAATATTATTCATAGTAACATTTTAGACATCCCCAACAAAAGTCATTAGTGTTATCAATCTTTGTTAAATTGATATTCGAAATTAAAAAATAGAAAAAAAGCACTGTAAAAAGAACATGGTTTTCAAGGACCTAAATTCTGATTTTGACCTAAAAAAATTCCACC
>JAITXE010000066.1 GCA_031284925.1 Methanobrevibacter sp. | reverse complement strand
CCTGCTTCAGGGTGATATTGAACTGATCTTAAAGGTAGTTCTTCATGAGCAAGCCCTTCTGGACTGTTGTCATTGAGATTAATTTGAGTTAATTCTAATGGAGTATCTTTTAAAGATTGACTATCAACACTAAAACCATGATTTTGAGAGGTTATAAATACTTTTCCAGAAATTAAATCTTTAACTGGTTGATTAACTCCCCTATGACCAAATTTCATTTTATAAATTTTAGCCTCAAATGCCTTAGCTATTAATTGCTGACCCATACAAATTCCAAAAACTGGAAGATTATTGCTAATTTTTACAATATTATCAATCACACATTTAAGTTTAGAAGGATTTCCAGGACCACACGAAAACATTAAGCCGTTTAAATCATAATCTAAAATAGTTTTATATTCACTATTGTATGGAAAGAGAACAACACTAATATCTCGTTTTAAAAAGCTTTCAATTATATTTTTTTTAATGCCACAATCAATAATTCCAACCCTTTTACTATAATCTTCATTAAATATCTTAATTTCATGTGTTGAAACCTGTGGCACTAATTCCATATTAATTATATCTAATTGATTCCTGGCTAAAGCTATTAGTTCATCATCATCAATTTTCTCTGTACTTATCCCACATTTCATAGTTCCTTTCTCTCTAATTTTCAGGGTTAAATCTCTTGTATCTATTCCACTAATTCCAGGAACTTTAAATTCTTTTAAAAATTCATCTAATGTTTTATCAGTTATAAAATTTGAAGGTTCTTTACATATTTCTCTTACAATGTACCCTTCAACTTGAATTTTCTCAGACTGATACCACTGCTCTGATACCCCATAATTTCCAATGAGAGGGCATGTTGACATTAAAATTTGACCTCTAAAAGATGGGTCTGTTAAACTTTCAACATAACCAGTCATCCCAGTTGAAAAAACAATCTCCCCAGTTGCTGTTTTTTCCCCACCAAAAGATTCTCCTTCAAGTATAGTTCCATCTTCTAAAGCTATTTTAGCTTTATCTACCATTAAATCACCCACAATAACTGTTTACCATTAAATTAGCACCAGTGAAAAACTCTGATAATCTGATTATTAAATTACAAATCTAAAATGTTATGATAATATTTTTTTAAATTTTATAATTAATACTAATTAATTATATTATATTTTTAAACTATTTAACTTTATTTTTATTTTAGAATTTTACTAAAAAAATTCATAAAAATAGCTAAATATGAATTCACATTTTAATGAATAAAGATTATTTTTGAAATTGAAACCCCCATCACTTTTTAAATTGAAAAAAAACTTAGTTATTATTTCTATAAAAATCTTTATATAATTAAAAGTTCATATAATTAATAAATTATTTTTAATAATTAATAATAGAAATATATCAGTCTGAAGGCTATTTAATGAGTGAGAACAATAACAAAGGGGTATCAATTTTACAAGGTGATCCTAAAAAAGCTATTTTAAAGTTAGCAATACCAACAATATTTGCAATGTTGATAAATTCAGTATATTCTCTTGTTGATGGATTTTGGGTAGGTGGTTTAGGCGCATCCTCAATTGCGGCGGTTGGATTTATAAATCCATTATTTTTAATAGTGGTAGGATTTTCAAATGGGCTTGGAGCAGGTGCAACATCAGTTATATCACGATATATTGGTGTAAAGGATAAGAAACAAGTTGATAATGCAGCACTTCATGTTTTATTGCTAACAATCATTTTATCATCCATATTTACTTTTATTTTAGTTTTATTTCTTAATGAGATACTTGGATTTATGGGATTAGATAGTAGATTAATAGATATGAGTGCAAGTTATGGGCAAATACTTTTCTCTGGCTCTGTTTTCATAGTATTTACCTCAGCAGCATATGGAATACTTCGTGCAGAAGGAAATGTTAAAAAAGCAACTTATGCTATGTTGCTTGCAGCTGTAATTAACATAATCTTAGATCCTATTTTTATCTATAAGCTAAATATGGGGGTTTTTGGAGCAGGACTTGCAACAATATTATCGCTTCTGATGAACTCAATATTATTAATCTACTGGTTTATAAAGGGAACTTATGTAAATTTTTCACTTAAAAATTTTAAATATCGGTGGGATATGGTTAAACGAATATTATCAGTTGGTTTACCAGCTGGAGCTGAATTTTTAATAATATCCTTTTTAAACTTTTTTTTAAATTCAATTTTATTAATGTGTAGTGATATTGATGGAGTTGCTATTTATACTGCTGGTTGGAGAGTTGTAATGTTAGCTTTAGTCATTCCACTAGCAATTGGTACTTCAGTAGTTTCTGTTACAGGAGCAAATTATGGAGCAGGTAAGATTGAAAACTTAAAACCAATTCTTAACTATTCCATCAAGCTCGGATTATTAATAATCACTTTTGTAGCAATTTTTATCTTCATATTTGCCCCACAAATAGGTTATATTTTTGCTTATTTACCTGGTTTAGCAAATATTAGAGATTTAATAACTGAATTTTTAAGAGTTACCTGTTTATTTTACTTTTTTGTACCTATTGGGATATCAGCAACATCAGTTTTTCAAGGAATTGGAAAGGGATTAAGATCTTTATTGCTTACAACAGTTCGTTTATTTATTCTTGAAATTTGTTCGGTGTACTTTTTAGCTATTTTACTTGGATGGGGTCAATATGGAGTATGGTATGGAATAGTTTTAGGAAATGCACTTGGAGCTACATTTTCTTATTTATACACCTTACACTTCATAAATAAAGCAAATAAAAAAGGATTAAAAATTGATGTATAATATTCTCTTTATCAAGATGGTGTTTTGATAAATTAGAAATATAAAACAAAAAGAATTAATAAATAAAATAGAAATTATTTATATTTAATAACTTATAAATTATTAATAAATATAAAAGTAATATTATTAATTTAAAAATAAGTGATTTATTAAAAAAAGTAATTATATGATTATGAATGTTTTTAGAATATTAAACTTAGATTATATTATTAATATATATTAAAATAAATAAAAATTAGATATTAATAAAATATATAATTATTAGTTAAATTTATTAATGGTAGTTAATCTATTAATAGATTTTATTCTTATTAAGAATGGAGAATAAACGATGGTTAAAGGAACTAATGTTTTAAAAGAGGGGTTTGCGAAGATGACTAAGGGTGGAGTAGTCATGGATGTTGTTAATGCTGAACAAGCTATAATAGCCGAAGAAGCTGGTGCTGTAGCTGTAATGGCTTTAGAAAAAGTACCTGCAGATATTAGAGCTTCAGGGGGAGTTGCTCGTATGGCTGATCCTAATAAAGTTAAAGAAATTCTTGAGGTCGTTTCAATCCCAGTTATGGCAAAATCAAGAATTGGACATATTGCTGAAGCACAGATTTTAGAAACATTGGGTGTTGATATGATTGATGAAAGTGAAGTGCTTACACCAGCAGATGAAGAATTTCACATTGACAAGAAAAAATTTACAATACCTTTTGTCTGCGGAGCAAGAGATTTAGGAGAAGCTTTACGTAGAATTGATGAAGGAGCTGCAATGATTCGTACTAAAGGTGAACCTGGAACTGGAAACATTGTTGAAGCAGTTCGTCATATGAGAAGAGTCATGAGTGAAATTCGTGAAATTAAAGGTAAAAACGAAGATGAACTTAGAAACTTTGCAAGATTTATAGAAGCACCTTTACCACTTGTTAAAAAAACAGCTGAACTTGGTAAATTACCTGTTGTTAATTTTGCAGCAGGGGGAATTGCAACTCCAGCAGATGCATCCCTGATGATGCAACTTGGATCTGATGGAATCTTTGTTGGTTCAGGAATTTTTAAATCAAACAATCCTACAGAGTTTGCAAAAGCAATAGTAGAAGCAACAGTAAATTATGATAAACCAGATGTTTTAGCCCAAGTTTCAAAAGGTTTAGGAGAAGCAATGAAAGGAATTGAAATATTACAAATCAATGAAAACGAAAGAATGCAAGATAGAGGTTGGTAATAAGTATTTCTATGGAGTTAAATCCTTAATTTTAATTTAAATAGCTTGATTAATTTATAATTTATTAAATAGTTCTTAAGTTTTTCACTTGTTCAAACATTCTACAACTTATTTATCATTGGGTAGGAGTCATTTAAAAAAAAACTCTTTTAAAGCTTTGGATTATATAATAATTAAATTGTTTTCAAATCGTTACCTATAATCAACTTTAGCTATAAGTTAATCTTATCCTAAAAAATTAATAATAGTTTTCTATTCATTAGGAAGTGCATTGGCTTTTAAGGTTGGCGAATTTTTTAATTCATTGCCTCTTTTTATAATATATTTGTGTAGATGCTTAATTTATTGATTTATTGTGTTATTGTTTATTTTGCAATTAAAATCATTCCTGTTCAGAAATATCTTCTTTTATTAATTGCTTTAATGCCTATGACTCTTTATCAAGATAGTTCTATTTCATCCGATAGTTTAATTTTTGTTTTATCATTTTTAACAATAGCCATATTCTTGTATTTGAGTTTAGTTAAAGAGAAGATTGAAAGAAAGAATGTTATAAAAGTTTATTTGTTTTAATTGTGCTTTTATCATTGACAAAATTACCGTATGTTTTGTTATCTTTTCTGTTTTTAATCATTCCTAAGAATAAATTTAGAATGAATAGGATAATCTCTTTTATTTTGATAACATTGATTCCAGTAGAAATTGCAATACTTTATTGGAGAGTAACTCTCGATACTACTTTAATTCTCTCAAATGAAGTTAATTGGGGTATCTCACTACACTATTTCAAATATTCTTATTATTATTTATATTTCCACTAATGTCATCATTTATTTTTGTTTTTGGATTCATATATACATACCTAGATTCTCCTATAATTCAGGGAGTGCAAGGAAGATATTTTATCTATGATTCCATTATTTTTCTTAATTTAATAACAATAAAATATCTAATATCTTATCAAATAAAATTTCTAAAAATATTCAATTATTTATTTCATGATCATGATACTTTTTTAACTTTATCAACATTCATGATTTATACATGGCATTCATTCCAATGAGGATTCATTGTTTAATTTGTTCTTTATTGATAGTAGGATTCAGTTAAAACCTATTTTAAGAAATTTAACTGTCTATTTTGATTTTTATAAATATATTTAACATGGCTGAAAAATTAAGGAAAATACTAGCTTAATGTTTTTTAATCATACAAAGCATTATCTATTTGATTATTAACTTTTTCAATATCTATTTTTAAATTGCTTAGCTTATTATTTTTACCAAATATTGTTAATAATGGTTGATTAGCTTCTATTATAGCATCTTTATAAGGGAGATCATGGAGGCTTATATTTTTATTTAAATTATTTCTAAGGTTTTTTAATCCATTAAATTTTAACCTTTTTTTCGCATAAATAATCTTCTTGATGGTATGATTTTTAGGTTCTTGAATATTAATTCGTTCTCCAAAGCATGCATCGATATGGGCTTTTAAGAGATTTATTCCTAAAACTTCTTCAACACATTCATAAGTTCCTTGAAAACGTGGATTCACTTCAATAATATTTATTTCTCCATTATTTTTAACAATTAAATCAACTCCATTTGAACCTATAAGATTTAACTTGCTGATTAGATCTTCTGATGTTTCATGGATTTCTTTTACAATTAATTTATTGTATTTATCTTTCTCAAATGGAGTGATATTGCCAGAATATTTAAAGTCTTTTATATCCTGATTTTTTTGATAATGGGCATTATTAAGGTTTTTACTTGCAACAATGGCTTTAACTTCATATGGATTTGAGAGCAATGAACAGCTTATATCATCTCCATGAATATATTCTTGTAATATTAATGGGTTCGTTTTCCTTTTCGTGTTTGATCCATAGTTTTTAAATTTATTATTTAAAAGATTTATCCCATACCCACCAGAACCATTAAGTTCTTTTAAGATAAATTCTTTATCTTCATATTGTTTAGCTATTTCAATAGCTTCTATAATTACTTTATTATTTTTTTCTTCAATTTCTTCAGGTGGATTTTTTAACTTAAATGTTAAAGGCAGAGAGTACTTGTTTTTCGTTTTTTTATAAAATTTATATTTATTTTCAATACTTTCAGTGTTTTTATTTCCAATTATTTTATTTTTATTTTTTTTTAAAATATTATTTAATTCATTTAGATTAAGATTATTTTTAACATTTTCTAATCTAAAAGGGGTTAAATCATTTTTTTTAATATTTCCATTAAAATAACCTGGTGAAATTCCAGTATTAAGTATTATATAATCTGCAGACTCAATCCAGTCTAAGCTGTTAAGTAAGATTTCAATAGGGTTAAATTTTTCTCTGAAGAACCCACAACTTTCATGAGGCTTTTGTTGGAGAATATGTTTTTCTTTGTAAGGAACTTTACTATCTGTTGTATGGTAATAACTTGAGCAGTAAGTTTGATAGTCTAATTGAAGAGCTGAATTTACTAACGCTCTTGTACTAAGACCTAAAATAAGTAATTTTTCCATACAATCCCAAAACAGACTTAAAAATAGAAAATATTAAATATATTCCTAAGTAAATTCAGTAATCGACTTTGGATTCAAGACTATGAATATTACTACTACTATTATTTCACTATAGAACTAATATAAAACTTATTTGATTATTATAGAAAATAGTTCTGGGAGGGATCGAACCTCCGTCCTCGGGTCCAAGGCCCAAGATGATTGCCACTACACTACAGAACTAAAAAAAATAAATTAATTTATTTCTTTATTATACATGCAATTTTTAAATATTTATTATTATTTTATTTAAAATTTTTAGTTAAATCTTTAAAAATTTAACATTTTAATTTATAAAATAACTTATATTTAAATATATCTATTAAGTTATTATTTAGTTAAAGAGTCAAATAAAATGTAAAAATTATCAAAATATTATTTTATAAAATTTATATTTTTAAATTTCAGGACGAATTAATGGTAGAATTTTTATAAGGAACTTCTCTACATCTTTTTTATCTTCAATTTTCCTTATAACCATTTTACCCTTACCAAAAAGAGTTAAGTTCTTTCCATTAGAATCTAACATTGCAACACTCATTTCAGGGGAACATTTAACTTCCCCAATTTTTTCAAGTTCTTTGCATGTTTTTTTAATATCTATTTGGTATGGTAAATCGTTTTCAAACATTAATTTATTTGCTTCATCTTTACATGGTTTATAAATAAGTTCTTTTTTTTCTTTAATTTGAGGTTCTATATTAAGTGCAACATTTTTAAACTTAACTGCTTTAAATTCATTATTTATAGTTTGTAGTTTATTCTTATTTAAAAGAGGATTAATATCCACAAGTTCTATTAAAGCCATTTCATTAGCAAGGTACCTTACTCTAAGTGCATCTGTATTTAAAATGGATTTTAAAAAGTCTTCCCCATATCTAATCATGTTTATTCTTCTTTTGGTGATTTTTTCACCTGTTTCAATTCTTGTAGAAAGACAAGTTGTTGCTTTAAGATAATTCATGTTTTTTTCTTTTAAATATTTTAAAACTTCATCTTTCCCTAATCCTACCATGACAAATGGACTAATAACCCCAATTTCATAATTTACCATTATTCCTGGCCTATTTTCAAATAAATCATCTACATTTGTTCCATCTACAATAGTTGATATATTGTTTTCAGTGGCTATTTCTTTTATTTTAGCATATATTATACTTCTACATATAAAACATCGTTTTTGGCTATTTTGATTAAAATTATCATTTTTTAACATTTTTTTTTCAATTAAAATGTTGTTAATACCAATTGATTTAGCAATGCTTTTGAGATTGTTTGAAAAATTAGAAGGCATTAATCCATTATCAAAACTAACAGTTATTACTTCTTTTGCAACATCTTTTGCAATGTATGCCATTAATGTACTATCAGCACCTCCAGAGAAAGCTATTACAATTCTTTTATCTTTAATAATATTTTTTACTTTATCAATCTTCTCTTTAAGATCCATGTTTAAAACTCTCATTTATTAATCTTCACAGTTTATACTTTAGAACTTTTATTTCAATTAAAATTTAATTCAATAGTATTAATATTGTTTATTTACACTTGAAATGCATGCATGAAAATTATTCCATAAAGTCATGATAAAATATGAAAATTAATCAAGTTTTCTTCACAAACCATATTAACTATTTGGAATATTCATCACTGTACTCCTAATAGTTTCTAGTTCATTTCCATGAACAGGGATAACTTTTTTTTGTTCAATGATTTTCATACCTTCAGGAGAGAAAACCCAATTTAAGAAGTCTTTAACATTTTTATCTTCTTTGTTATGAATTAAAAATAAAAAAGGGCTTTGAAGTTTATAGGAATTATTAATTATAGTATTATTAGATATTGTAATTCCGTCAATTGATAACTTTTTAACATCATCTCCAACATAAACATAAGAGATATAACCAATTGCTTTTTCATCCTTTGCAACAGCTTGTTCAATTGCATTTGTTGAACTTTGAATAATCGCATCAGTTTTTAGCCTTGTTTTATTTAAAACTTCAGATTCAAATGAAAGTCTTGTTCCAGAGCCATCTTCTCTTGATATAACATGAATTTCACTATCAGAACCTCCTACTTCTTTCCAATTATTAATATTACCATTGAAAATATTTTTAAGTTGTTCTGTGCTTAAATCATTCATTGGATTAGCTTTATTCACACAAACTACAATTCCCTCAATACCTAAAAGAAGTTTTGACACATTTTTTTCTTCATTAGTAGATAAATTCGCTGAAACCATACCAACACTTGCAATCTTTTCTTCTATACTTCTAACACCCAAACCTGAGCCACCTCCCTGAACATTTATTGCAAGATTAGAATGATTTTTTAAATATTCTGTGGCTAATTTTTCAGCAATAGGTTGTATAGATGTTGACCCTACAATATCTATTCTATAGAATTCTCCACTAGAATGAATCACTGCATATAAAATAGCTATAATCGCAACCAATAAAATAATTTTTTTAAATTTAGATTTCATATTTTCACATCCATGCAAGATTTAATGATTAATACTTAAATTCAAGAAACTTTTTTTCAATTTTATATTTTCTTTGTTTATTTATTTATTATATTTTTATAAAGTTTTTAAAACCTTATCAAATTTGACTTTTAAAGGAACTGGATTATGAAACACTCTTGCAGGAATCATTTCAGCATCCGTATTTTCATCAATTATATTTACAAATTCTTCTAATAGATCTGCATCTTTCTCAAATATTAAAGCTATTGATCTTATTTTAAGGACATGGTAATATGTTACAAAATAAGATGCTGCAGCATCTTTGTGGACAAGTCCTATCAATAAATCATAACTATTAGGGGTTAAATTCTTTAGTAACTTTTCTATATCAATTTTATTATTAAAATAATGATTTTCATGGTCTGAAATTTCTAATAATTTGCTTGCTGCAGGATTAGCTGCTATTGTAACATTATACCCTATTTGACCTAATTTATAAGCAATATATAATGTTAAAGGAGTTTGAGATGGGGCTTCGGGACACCCTATTAATATTAATGCTTTTTTCATTTTTATGATCTCCTAAATCTTCTTTTAATATTTATTAATTTTGTTCTCTTTTAATGGATATAGTATGAGCTAAAACCAAGGATGCAAGAACAATGAAAGATATTAATGCTATACCATTAATTGATCTATTACTAATAAATAAACCTACCAATGATTGGGATATAAAAGCTGTTAGTGATCCTATTAATAAAACTTCTTTACCTAAATAAGTTTTATTATTCCTTTCTCTTTTTTCACGATATAACATCAGTAATTTCAATCCTACTAATATTACAATGATTATAAAAGCTATTAAAACCACTAACCCAAGATATCCGAAGTCATAAGTATATCCCATAATCCCGGGGAGGAAATAATCAATTTGATCTTTTTTAGTCACTAAAACACCGAAAAATAAAGGTAATGGGAGACCAAACATGAGAATTAAAGACATAGGCAATGTTATGTATCCATCAGCAAAACCTAAACCAGCTGACTTCCAAAATGTAGACTCAGGGTTGTGACCAATTAAATAAGTATTTTGCAAAACCATTTTTATAGAAGCTATCGAATTATCACCAATTCTACTTATTCTAAGCAATGGAGAGAAAATTGACATATGTGTTAACTGCGAAAGCACTTCTAATAAAACAAAAGCAATGACACCAAGTCCTAAAAACATTGCTATCCTCTTTAATGTTAGAATTGATTTTTGTCTAAATGATTTAGAAATTATCAAAAACCCTACAAATAAACCTACAAACCATAATAATAAAAATGATCTGTGCATTAATCCACCAAGCACCGTGATTAAAACAGTAACCCCCATCACCATTGTTTTTAATTTTCTTACATTAACACCTGAGTTTTCCATTACCCTTAAAGATGCAAAAGCAGTAATAATTGAAAGTATTGCAATAGATCCGAAAGGTTGCACAAGTTCATGTTGTTGATGAATTAATATGAGTGCAGTATCTATTCCAAAGAGTAAAGCAAACATAACAGATAAAATTAATGCAAATAGTGTTATTATACTTATTGAAGTAGGAAGTAAATTTATTGCAAAGAATACAATAGCAAAAAGAATAACTCCTACTTCTAAAATAAATTGTAAATGGTTTTCAGCTATAATTGGCATAGTAACAATATTTTCCCATAATGAATTAATGTTAATATATACTTGTATTACATAGTAAATCATATTATTTAAATATAATTAATATATTTTATATAAAAATAATTATCTTATAATTGGGATTGCACAATTATATTACTTAATTTTTTCTAAAAACAGTTAAAAGTTATATATAACAGATAAATTATAGAAATATTTAAAAACATGCTTGTGAAATACATGGACGAGGTATTTTCTTTAGATATGATGTCTGCATCTTTTCAAAATATTTTATTTGTTACTGCAACTGATATTCATCCCCATTATATTATTTTGAAAGTTGTTTTAAGTTTTTTTTCATTACTCTTCCATCTTCCCATTAATAACATGTTTAGTATTATTATAGGTAAACTAAATTCACTAATTCCTTTGATCTTATTAATTGATTTTGCTTTAGTAAAGTTAAGGAAAGATTTTGGATGGTTATTTTCTAGTATTTTTATATTTTTAATTGTTACAATGCCTAAAATGATGCTTTATGGTTTTAAAAATTCGAATGTATTCGTGGGTAATATTTTTCATAACTTTAAGTTTTTATTTGCTTATAAAAATATTGTAAAGTCAGATAATAAAAATTTAGCATTAATTACTTTATTTAGTTTAATGGGAGTATACACTCATTACTCTATGGAATAATAGCTGTTAGTGTGATATATTTATTATTGGGGCATATACTTTTAAAAAATAGGAGTTTATTAAAAAATGGATATTATCTGTGATGATTAATCTGTTATTTTATGTATCTTGGATATATATGTTCATTACTTATTTAGATTACATGCATTATAATATGCGCTGGTCTCAGCCAAATTTTCAATCTGTATTTGATGCCATGGGCGAGATATTTTCTTCCATTAATTTGTGGGCGGATTTTTCTTTCAATAGTTTAGGAATCTTATTATTTATAGTTATATTATTATTATCAATCTTTTCTTCATACTGTGCATTTAAAAATGAAAAATAAAAAGGATTTTTTATTTTTAGGTATGGAAGGAATTTTTGTCTTAATATCCACATTAATTTTTGCAACTATATTTTTTTATTTATTTAAACCAATGTTTCATCCTAAATATGTTGTTGTGATGTATGGATGTTTTTGGTTATCAATCTCATTTTTATAAGCAAATCTTATTCAAAGAAAATAATTTTCATCCCAATTTTAATATTTAATATTTTTGGCATGATAAACAGTGCTGATTTTATAAATTCTCAAAACCATGTTAAAAGTACTGATATGGAATTTAAAGAGTTTTTAAATCAAATGAATAAAAATGGCACGATAATAACTGATGATAAGATGGGAATTATGCCTTTTTATCTTAGAGAAAAGTAATATTCTTATTTATGATAATATTTCAAAAATCCCCTCAAAAATATCAGAAGATAGTAAAATATGGGTTTTTGATTGGGTAGAAAAAGTAAGGATCTCAATAATACCCTTTTTAGAAATGGATTTAAATTAATAGACATGAAAAAATTAAACACTGAATGTGAATCTTATCCATTCAATATATATTTAAACAATTCCTAAAAGCTAATTATATAGAGAAAAGATTCTATATTATAGTTAATCAGATGATATTAGGATATTTATCTCATTCACTTTCCTAAAATGGGTCGTGCCACTTTTTCATGACAAATCTCATCAAGCATTCTTTATCTTCTATCATGAAACATTATATTCCTAAATTTTCAATGCTTTTGAGAATCAAATGTATCCTCTTTTGTAACTTATCTACATACTTCTCTATTTTATGCTAATTAATATCCTTCCAGACATCGGTGTTTGGGATTGCAAACTTCTAGAATTTATATTCTAAAATTTTCGTCACTTGTTACCATAATTTTAATGATTAAGTTACATATTGTTTTTATATTTAGATTATTACAGTATATAAAATTCAGTAATGTTTCTATTCCACCCACTTAATCCAATAAAATCATTATTTCATATAAATCTACTTATTTTTTTAAAATGATCCTATAAATTTTCAATCTGAAACCCCCAACCTAATTTACATTCCCATAAATAATAGAAAATTATATATAAAATTAAAAATATAAATTTTTTAATTAAATAAGAAATATTTGGTGATTTTATGGCATATGTTGATGATATTTTAAATGATTTAAAAAAGAAGAATTCATATGAAACAGAGTTCATTGAAGCAGCAACTGAGATATTAGGGTCTATTAGGCCCGTGTTTGATGCTCATCCAGAATATGAGAAAAATTTTCTTTTAGAAAGGTTTATAGAACCAGAGAGAGTTATCATGTTTAGAGTTCCTTGGGTTGATGATAAAGGTGATGTTCATATTAATAGAGGATATCGTGTTCAGTTTAATAGTGCTATAGGTCCTTATAAAGGAGGACTTCGTTTTCATCCTACCGTTAATTTATCTGTTTTAAAATTTTTAGCATTTGAACAAATACTTAAAAATAGCTTAACTGGAATGTCAATTGGTGGTGGTAAAGGAGGTAGTGACTTTAATCCTAAAGGTAGATCAGATGGAGAAGTTATGAGATTTTGTCAAAGTTTCATGAGTGAATTACATAAATATATAGGTCCAGATACAGATATTCCTGCAGGAGATATGGGTGTCGGTGGAAGAGAAGTAGGATATCTTTTTGGAGAATATAAAAGATTAGCAAATATTCATGTTGCAGTTTTAACTGGGGCTGGACTTGAATTTGGTGGCTCACTTGTTAGAAAAGAAGCTACAGGGTATGGGCTTGTTTATATTACTCAAGAAGCATTAAAACCAAGAGGCGAAAGCTTTAAAGGAAAAGATGTTGTTATTTCAGGATCTGGAAATGTAGCTATCTATGCTGCTGAGAAAGCAATTTCAGTTGGTGCTAATGTAATAGCTATGTGTGATTCACAAGGTTATATTCATGATGAAAATGGTGTTGACCTTTCCATTATTAAAGAAATTAAAGAATTAAAAAGAGGAAGAATTTCCGAGTACTTAGATCATGATAATAAAAAGAAAAGTGCAGAATATGTAGAACATGACATAATATGGAATGTAGACTGTGATATTGCTCTTCCTTGTGCAACCCAAAATGAATTGAGTGAAGAATCTGCCAAAATTTTAGTTAAAAATGGAACTAAATTTGTTGCTGAAGGAGCAAACATGCCTTCAACAAATGATGCTATTGATGTTTTTTTAAAAAATGATGTCATGTATCTTCCAGGAAAAGCTGCAAATGCAGGTGGTGTTGCAACCAGTGCACTTGAAATGGCTCAAAGAAGTTCAAGATTAACATGGACTTTTGAAGAAGTTGACAATCGTTTAAAGAAGATCATGGAAAATATTTATATAAATATTGATAAAACAGCTCGTGAGTATGGACACGAAAATAATTATGTTGTTGGGGCAAATATTGCTGGATTTGTGAAAGTAGCAAATGCAATGATAGCTCAAGGAATTGTTTAAAACTAATTTAACTAAAGAGATATCTTTAATATAAACTAAGATATTAAAAAATGAGATGAAAAAATGGAAATTAATAGTACAAGTAAAATACTTCCTGGTTCACAAATAGTTGGAGATATTAAAATTGATGAAAATTCATCAATATGGTATAATGCTGTTTTAAGAGGCGATAGTGGACAAATTAAAATTGGGAAAAAATCAAATGTTCAAGACAATTGTACAATACATTCAACAGAAGGTTACAATACAGAAATAGGAGATCATGTTTCAATTGGACATGGTGCAATATTACATGGATGTGAAGTTCAAGACAATGTAATTGTGGGAATGGGTGCAATTATTCTAAATGGGGCCAAAATAAGTAAAAACTCCATTGTTGGTGCAGGATCATTAATAACAGAACATAAAAAATTCCCAGAAAACAGTTTAATCTTAGGATCTCCAGCTAAAGTAGTTAGATCATTATCTCCTGAAGAAGTCGCAATAATTAGAGAAAATGCTGATAATTATCTAAACCTATCAAATCAATATTAATTATCAAAACAAGATATTAAAAATTATTATTTTTCATGTTAAAGAAAAAACACAACTACTTTTATTTTTTAACGATTTATATTATTTTTAAATAGTGATAATCTTATTTAAAATAGAAATCCACCAGTAACATTTAAAATATTAAATTCACTTCATATATTGATAATAAGCTTTAATAAAACAGTTTAAAGTTCTTTCTAATGACTTAAATCCCTCATCATCCTTTTTAATACCATCTAAGCTATCTTGAGACCAGAAGCAAGCCCCTAAATTTGCTCCAAACATGCCTCCACCTACAGGAATAATGCCATTTATTATATAAAAAGTATTTATTTGTTGAATAGCTAACTCTTGACCTCCAGATCTATCACCACCTAATGCAATCGACATTCCAATTTTGTTTCCTAATATATTAGTATCAATTGCATACAATGCCCTACATCTATCCATAACAGCTTTCAATTGAGCACTAATTCCCCCATTATGCATGGGAGAAGCCATAATTATTCCTCTTACAATAGGAAGTAATTTATAAAGTTCACTCATATCGTCTTTCTGAATACATTCCTTATTCTCTAAACAGTAATCGCAATGCAAACAAGGTCCGATTTTTTTACCATTAACAGAGAAAAGCACTGTTTTAAATCCCTCAGCTTCAAGTTTTTCTAAAGCATTATTTAAAACATAGTTAGTTGTTTGATTTCTTGGGCTTCCAGAAATTCCTAAAATCATAATAATCTCCATAAAAGTTTAAAATTCATTGAATAACATTTAAATAATATAAATAATAATTAATCGTATAAATATATATTACTTACTAAAAATTTCATGTGAAAAAGATGTTTTGTTATCAATGCGGAAAATCTGAATCTAAATTAATTGAAGGGCTATGTTTGCAATGCTTTATAAAAGAATTTTCTATACTGGCAATTCCTAATGAAGTTTCAGTAAAAGTATGTACTTATTGTAATGCTACATTCAGTAAAGGTAAATGGATTAACGCTAATTTAGATGAAGAAGAAATCATATATAGAAACATTGAAAATTCAATTGAAATAAACCCAATAGCTAAAAACTCAATAATTGATATGCATATTCTTCAAATGAGAGGAACAATAGCTGAATCTATAGTTGAAGTTAGAGGTGATGTTTTAAAAGAGGAGATTTTTGAAGAACATGAAATTAATGTTCGTTTAAAGAAGGATATCTGTCCAACTTGCAGTAAAAGGAATTCAGGTTACTATGAAGCTGTAATTCAGATAAGATCTCAAGCGAGAAAAATAGATTCTAAACAACTAAAAGAAATTGATATGGTTATTAGTAAGACCTTAGAGAAACTTTATAAAAAAGATAAGTTAGCTTATATCCCCACTAAAAGTGAAATTAAAGAAGGTGTTGATTACTATATAGGATCCCTTAAATCAGGACGAAAATTAGCATTAGCTATTAAAGAAAGTTTTGGAGGAATGATAACTGAATCTGAAAGATTAGTTACTAAAAATAAATCCACTGGTAAAGAAATTTATCGTGTTTGGATAGCTATTCGCCTACCCAATTTTAATAAAGGTGATTTTATTAAATTCAATAATAAAACAGCAAAAATTTTAAATATTAATGGAAAAAAAATAGTTGCATTGGATTTAGATAATAACAATACATTCAATATATCATGGAATATGTTAGGAAATGCTGAAATTTTAAAAAAAAACAATGAAGTTAAAAAAACAATAGTTATTTCTAGATCACCAAAAATACTCCAAATACTAGACCCAAATACATTTGAAGTAGTAGATTTCCCTATAAATCAAAATATTCAAGATTATTCTAGTGAAGATGAAATAAAAACCGTGTTTATTAATAATAAACTGTACATTCTTTAAATTAGCTATTAATATATAATAATCCTGTTTCGTGTTTAAAAGCAGTTTAATATGTTGTTTATTTTGATGAAGATGAATTTGCTGATGATAAACTATTTGAAAAATCTTCAACAACATTCACTGAAACAAGCCCAGTTTCCATATCTACATTAATATTTGCAGCTATAATAGGTGTGAATTTAGTACCTGGGAAAGTTGATATCTTAGCAAGACTTTCACCTAACACAATAGCATCAGCTAAATCTAATGTCCTTTTTGAAGTTACCAACTTGTTTCCTTTTATATAACTACCTGCTCTAAAGCCAGCATTTGCAACATTTGCCTTTATGTTTTCAATTGGAAGGATATCATTCCCTTTAATAATAACCCCAGAAATTGGAACTCCATCAGCTGGTTCATAAGAAGAAGCAAAAGATACATAACTAATTAATCTTCCTGAAAATATTAACATGAAAGCAAGTAGCAATATAATTAGTGTATCTCTTCTAATTTTTAAAAACATGACAATTAAACCTAAGTAATTTTCTTTTAATATATTTTTCTTTATAGATTATAACTAATATATTATAATATAATATATATTTATACTTTATAGTAAATTAGTTTAAATATATATCAAATAATACTATTTTGTTGGATAATTATATCATGAGAAAACATGCTTGGGGTACTGATGAATGGAATGGATTTCACTTTTTTTAAAAATGGAAAATAAGAAAGTTTTTATTCTTGGGTCTGGAGAAGTAGGATTTAGAAGAGCTGAAAGATTTCTTAATTCTAAAAGTAAGGTTATAATAGCTGGAAATAGCTTATCTAAGAAATTAAAAGAAAAAGGAGCTATTTTAGAAGAAATTGATTTAAAAATAGACCCGACTGCTGAAACATTAATGAAATTAAATAATATTATTAATTGGTCGGATTTAGTGGTTATAGCAAGTGAAAATCCTTTTTTAAATGAAAAAGTTAGTTTAATGGCTAAAGATAAGTTATTAAATCGTGCTGATTTTCCAAAAAAAGGAAATGTTATAGTTCCTACTAAATTTAACATAGATAATATTGAAATTTCAATTTATACAAATGGAAAAAGCCCATTAATGGCTCGTGAACTTAGAAAAAGATTATCTAAAGCAATTACTACTGAAGATATTCTACAAATTAAATTACAAGAGTATATTCGTGATATTTTAAAAAAAGAAAATTTAAATCA
>JAITXE010000065.1 GCA_031284925.1 Methanobrevibacter sp. | reverse complement strand
AAACTGAATCTTATCCAAATCTTCCAACCTCATCCTATTTATAATAAATTCATTTGTATCTTCTATATTGACTAATTTTAATACTCCTTCCTTTTCCTTGATATCAAAAAGCATGTGTACTTTATATTTATGATTCGCTTTAACGACATGAGGAAGGATATCAGCGAGAGTACTATAGCTAAAACTTCCAAATTGATTACGTGCACTCTTTTTAATCGTTTCTTTTGATAATTGGTACTTGATTTCATTCAGTTTTTCATAAAGTTTCATGTCAATGCCCCAAGCATTAAAACTACAATCCCGATAAACATACCTATAATAAGTGCTTTAATCCAATATAAATTGTTATTAACCAATTCTAAATTATTATTTATGTGTGCTAAATCATTATTCTCGATCTTATCCAATCTATCACTTATATCTATCTGACTTTTTAAAATAATGTCCAGTTTCTCATCTACACTCATCTAACCATCTCATTAATTCCTTGTATTCTTCTGATTCAAACATCTCTGTCCAAACAATGTTTTTTTGCATGTAAATCCTCGGCCTCGTCTAATTCTTTAAATAATAAATAATTTAATATATTATAAATGTCTCCAAACATTATTCCAATTTCTCCTTGATTTCATCTAATATTTCTTCAAATAGTTCTTTTATTCATTTTAGTCCAAGTTCTGAGAAACTTTGCTTCGCAAATATCATTTTTTGAACTAATATAATATATAGATTTATAAGTATATAAAGCTTTCGGTTTTTGACTTATTTTTTTCTTAAAATTTTCCATTTTCCATCTTCTTTTCCAACATAATAAACTTGACATTCTTCACCGCGATCAATATAATAATATGGGTCATAGCCAATAAAACAGCTCGGGTTCTTATCATCTCTCATCGGATTAGAAAAATGCTTAGGATTATCTATATTACATAACTGCTCAACAGTAGGCCTATCCTTATCATGTTTCATAGCCTTGTATTCATTAAAATCTTTATCATAAGTTTTTGGAATATGATTTTTAAACATTTTAAAAGTTTCTTTAAATATATGCTCTTTAAAATATGTCATCTTAGAGTAGCTTGGTTCCATTATAATCCTGCATTGCTTACCTGTTTTCTCATGGTATGTTCCAGGCATTCTTCTTAGAGCAATATTATTCTTTTGTACTGCACCATCCACATATTTTAAATCCAATTCATTCTTAATCTCTTCAATAATATGATTTAACATTAATTTTGCTATTGTTGGAGTTGTAGTTATTGGTCTGCAATAGATAATGCAATGATAACCTTTACCCCCGCTCTCTATAACCTCACACCCATACTTGTTTCGTATTTTCTCAACATCTCCTAACACAGTATTAGGATCCCCATCATCAGAATCTAAATCAATGAATATTTTATTAATAAATACTTCTAACTGATGAGTTATTCCTTTACGTTTTATTGGGTTTTTACAGCTCGCAATAGAGATATATCCTGCACGTTTTCCTTTTAATAAGACATTCTTAATCTTATCATAAGTTAAATAGTTCCCTCGTTTATTGAGAGCGGTACAACATTCTAATTTGTGCCTATTTTTAGATAATATAGCATAGTCATTATTATATTGTTTAATCCATTTATTCATTAACTTGCTGGGATTTCTGATTTTATTTAAAGACATCACTTCTTTAAACTTAGCCATTTGTTCAGGACTTGCTTCAATAGCTTTTCTTTTAAACATAATCATTAACCTCAATCAGTTGTTGGATGTCTACTTCTTCAATAGGTTTATCTGGATTAGCCTTAGCATATTCTATTACTGCATCCATTATCTTTCTTATTATGTATCCATGTCTAATTTGGTCATCCATATGGTCTTCATTATATTGCCAGATATTTTTTTTAAATCTTTTAAACTCATAATCATTTAATGAAAACATTATTGTTTCATAATTTTGTGGGCATGAACATCTATTTGTCATTTTCAATTCACTCTCCTATTTTTATTGCATATAAATTGCATTTGTTTAAAAATTAAATGCAATTTAATTATCAAGTTTTGATAATTAAATTATATATATTGCAGCAATACTATATAAATATTTCTATTTTTATTGCATATAAATTGCATTTGTTTAAAAATTAAAATATCTAAAAAAAGGTAGCAAAAATAAGAATTAGTAAGTTTGAATATAAATATATTAAGAAGGGATTAAACTCTTGAAAATGATATGTTTAATTGAGTCAATAGTTTACCCTAACTCAAAGGACAAAAAGAAATATTTAAAAAAAAGACATTTTGTTATAGTATATATATATGACCTGGGCAATTATTCAAACCTTGTAAATTCCATTGTCTTACGATTAAAGCTGCCATTCTTGAACATGATTATATTATCATTGTATTTCTTTAATGGGAGATACTCGATCATGGACACAAATTCTTTATCAGAGAACAATATTTTATTATTATTTAATAATATCTTAAGATCCACAACGTCATCCTCTGTGGCTAATTGGTAGAATCTCCCATTAAATTTGGCTATTTGATTGTAAATAGTGCGAGCATACCCCTGTTCCATGGCTAAATAAGCCATATCTTCAATTTTCATTGACACCATTCCAGTATAATTTCTCAACGACCTTATTAGTGACATCCGAAGAAAGACTTGAAATATGGGAAAAATCTGTTATTTCAATGAACTCATCACTCATTTCATACTCACTAATGAAAACAGGGTGTTC
>JAITXE010000037.1 GCA_031284925.1 Methanobrevibacter sp. | reverse complement strand
AAAAAAAATATGTGTAGGAATTTTTCATTCATATATTGTTACTTCAGATAATTCTTTTTTACTTTCTAAAATTCTATTTATGTTTTATTAAAATTATTAAATTGTGATACAATGTCTGTTTTACCTGAAATTGATTTAAATATAATAAAAGCTGAATTAACAGATTTTATAAAAAATATAACTATTAAATCTAAATTAAATAATGTAATTCTTGGTTTAAGCGGAGGAATTGATTCAACTCTTGTTGCATATATATTAAATGGATCTTTAGCAAATGAAAATATATATACTTATCATTTATATAGTTCAACTACTCCTAATAAGGATAGAAAGCATGCTAAACTAATATCTAAAAAACTTAATTTAAATTATTTGGAAATACCTATTGATAATATATTAAGTAAATATTTATATGAATTTGATAATGTTTTAGATACCAATATTATAGATGATAATAATGCTAAATTATCCCTTGCTAATTTAAATGCACGAGTTAGAATGTCTATATTATATTATTTTGCAAATCTTAAAAATGGACTTGTTTCTGGGACTGGTAATCGTAGCGAATTATTAATAGGTTATTTAACAAAATTTGGTGATGGAGCTTGTGATTTTGAATTAATTGGAGATATTTATAAAACTCAAGTCAAAGAATTAGCTAAAGATTTGGAAATTCCTAAGGTAATTATTAATAAAGCACCACGAGCAGGATTGTGGGATAATCAAGCTGATGAAGATGAAATAGGTATGACTTATGATATTTTAGATCAACTTTTATATCTAATTGTAGATAAAAAATTAGAAAATAAGGATATACTAAAGCAGATAAATATATCTAAGATTGAAATTAATAGAATTAGAAATATGGTTAAAAATAGTATGCATAAAATTCAATCTCCTCCAACTCCTTTTAAAAATAAGAAATTGTTCTAGTCATTGAGCGTGTTAATTTATGATGGTATTAATTTATATTACATGTGAAGATGAAGAAGAATCTATTAAAATAGCTGAGATTCTTTTAAAAGAAAGATTAATTGCTTGTTCTAATATTATAAAAGATATTAAATCCATGTACTGGTGGGAGGAAAGTATTGAAGTAGATAATGAATCCATTTTAATTCTAAAAACTATTGAGAATAAGGTTGAAGAAATTATAAAAAAGGTAAAGAAAATTCATAGTTATGAAAATCCATCTATTTTTGCTTTACCTATAAAAACATCTGATGCATATTTTCAGTGGATTCACAATGAAATTAAATAGTTGTAATTAGGTAAAATTAAATAATTTTTGTTTTATTAGATAAATATTAATAGTTTTAAATCTAACTATAATACTTAATAGTTTCCATTAATCCTGTTTATTAACCAAATATTCATGCTTTTATTTAATAAGTAAAGAGAATTAAAATGAAAAAAATTTATTTATCATTAATAGGTATTGTTTTAATCATATTCATGGTTTCTTTAATCGGGATTGATAAAATAATTGATGCTATAAATCATTCAAACCATCATTATATCATACTTGCAATAATAGTTAATTTAATTTGTTTAGTTATTAGATCCTTTCGATGGGGGTTTATTATATGCAAATTAAATGATTTTAAAGATAATTTTATTGTTAAAATGATTGGTCTTTTTGCAGCAAATATAACTCCAATACGTAGTGGGGGTGAAGTTTTTACTGCTGTTGCTGGGAAAAAAGTTAATGGTATAAGCTTAGCTAATGGGTTATCAGCGGGATTTATTGAAAGAATGTTTGATGGGGTAATAGCTTTTTTATTATTGTTCTCTTGTAATTTTTTAATCTCAGATAGTAACCTTTCTTCGTCAAATCAAACTATTTTAATAATGGGTACATTATGCAGTCTTGGATTTTTGGTATTTGTTTACTTGTTTAATTGGAAAGAAGGGTTTAATGTATATATTTATAATATTATTCATTCCATTATTAAATTTCTGCCAATATCAAAAAATTTCTTAGATAGAATATATTCTAAAATGACATTTGGATTAAATGATATGGTAAAATACTCTAAAGAATTTTCTACAGGTAAAAATTTAATTGGAGTATTTTTATTGAGTTTAATTCCTTGGCTTATGGAGTGTTTAAGATTATATTTGATATTGTTGGCATTTAATATTCATATTCATTTCATGGTTGTTATTTTCATTTTCTTCATGGCAGATATTATTGGAATTGTTTCAATGTTACCTGGAGGTATGGGATCATTTGAATTAGTAGTGACTAAATTATTAACTTTACCCCCATATGATGTTTCTTTTACAATTGCTGGAACTGTAATATTGGTTGATAGATTAATATCATATTGGTTGATTAATCTCGTAGGTATAATATTTACATTACATTATACTAAGGATATTTTTGAAAGTCTTAAAAATAATTAAATTTAATTAAAAAATTGTGGTGAGTCAATGATCAATTTTAAATCAACAGAAGAATTAGCTAAAGTAATAGAAAGCACAAATCTAAAAAATGATGCTAAAAAAGAGGATATAGATAAATTAATATCTGATGCAGTTGAATATGGTTTTCATAGTGTGGTTGTTAGTCCATACTATGTGCATTATGCAAAGAAAAAGCTGAAAAATAGTTCTTTAAAAATTGGTACAGTCATAGGATTTCCTTTAGGTTACAATGAAATAGAAGTGAAAGAATTTGAAAGTGAAAATTCGATAGCTAATGGTGCAGATGAATTAGATATGGTAATAAATATCTTAGCTATTAAAGTAGGTGATTATGATACTGTTAAAGGAGAAATTCGAAGGATTGTATCTATTTCTAAAGATATTGTAGTTAAAGTTATTATAGAAACTGGATTATTAACAAGAGAAGAGATAGAAAATGTTTCTTTAATAGTTGAAAAATCTGGAGCAGATTTTATTAAAACCTCAACTGGATTTAATAATGTTCATGGTGCAAAAGCAACAGATATTAATCTTATTAAGAAATCAGTCCCCAGAATGAAAATTAAAGCATCAGGCGAAATAAATAATTATAAAACAGCTTTTAGATTATTATCATCAGGAGCAAATAGAATAGGAACATCAAAAGCTGTAGATATTATTGATGAATTTAATAAGATTATGGAAAATTATGATGATCACCCTGCTGGAAAAGGCATAATTTAAAAAAAATAAATGAAAAGTATAACTCCGGTGAAAATATGGCAATTGAAGATATATTTAAAATTCAAAATGGTAGAACCTCCTTTATCTTTGTTGGTGGAAAAGGAGGAGTTGGTAAAACTTCAGTATCTGTAGCAACAGCTATTTGGACAGCAAATCACGGAAAAAAAACATTGATTGTTTCAACTGATCCTGCTCATTCATTATCAGATTCTCTTGAAACTTATGTTGGATCAAACCCTAAATTAATACTTCCAAATCTATATGCTGTTGAAATTGATCCAGAAGTAGCTATGGCACAGCAACAAGAAGAGATTAAAAATAGAAAATCTGTTGCTGATTCTCAACAAGCAATGGGATTAGATCTTCTTGAAGACCAGTTAGATTTAGCATCAGCAGCACCTGGTGCAGATGAAGCAGCAGCATTTGAACTATTTCTTCAGGTGATGACAAGAAATAATTATGATGTTGTTGTATTTGATACTGCCCCTACTGGTCATACACTAAGATTCTTATCTTTCCCAGATATAATGGAATCATGGATTGGAAAAATGTTAAAGGTTAAATCTAAAGTTTCTACAATGAAAGGAATGTTTAAAAATTTAATTCCATTTTCTGATAAGGATGATGGTGAATCTGTAGAACTTGAAGAAACAAAAAAGAAAATAGAAGAAGCACGAGCTGTTATGAGTAATCCTGAACAAACCACATTTAAGATGGTTTTAATTCCTGAAGAAATGTCTATTTATGAATCAGAAAGAGCAATGGAATCTCTTAAAAAATATAATATAAATACTGACAGTGTAATAATAAATCAGTTAATGCCCGATATTGATAACTGTGATTTTTGCCAATCAAGATTTAAAATCCAACAAAAACATGTGAATTTGATTAATCAAAAATTCAGTGATAAAAACATATTTAAAATCCCTCTTTTTAAGGAAGAAGTTAAGGGAATTAAAAAGTTAAAAGAACTTGGAGAAGTTCTTTATGAAAATAAATCAATTAACCAAGTTGAAGAAGACGCAATTCTTCTTTAACTTCATAAAACTTTATCTTCATCACCAATGTATGGAATATCCTCAAGTTCATATAGTTTTCTAAAAATATTTTCATTATCTCTTTCTTCATTAATATGAGCTATTAATCCTGGAAGTCTACCTATAATAAAAAGTCCAATACCATTTATTCCTTTAAAACCTAAATCAGATAAGATAGCGCCATTCATCCCATCAATGTTTAATCTAATCTTTTTATTTTTTAAATGCTTTTCAATAGATAATGCAAGTTTTGTGTGATTAGATACAAACCCTTCTTCAGTAGCTAACTCTAAAATTTTCTTGGCTCTGGGATCATATTCATGAAATCTATGTCCATAACCAGGAACATTCATTTTCTTGTCTTTATACTCATTAACAATGTTAATAGCTATTTCATCTATTTGCTCATCTGTGATTTCTTTTTTATTATTTAATCTATCTTGCAAGAGATCCATTATTTTTTCAATTGCTCCAGCATGATTAACCCCAAAAGAAAGTAAAGCTCCAGATAATGCAACATTTAAAGGAGAACCTGATGAAGTTATTAATCTTGCAACTTGAGTACTTGGAGGAGTTAAACCATGATCACAAAAAGAAACTAAGATATGATTAAAGATTTTAAGCTCTTTTTCTGAGGGTAATTCCTTTTTAAATAATAAAAAAACCATCTCAGGAAAAGAAAGATTATTTATTAAATCCTCTTGAGAGTAACCCTTAGTGATTATCTTATTAGATTCTACTTTAGTAATAGAAGTTCTCATTTTATGCTCTTTTAATTTAAAAATTTCATCCAATGACTTTTTATCTTTCAAAGAAAACACCCAAAATTAGTAATTTTATATGAGAATAAAAAAAGGGGGGTTTTAATAAATCATTTTACTGTCGGTTTAACCATATAAATTACTATATAATATATAATTTATGTACTTGATCTATAATAGTAATTTATTTTTAAAAATTTAATAGTTAACTGTAATTGTATTAATTTAGTTAATAAATATTTATTTAAATAAATGATTAATATCTAAATGTTATAAATTAAATATTTAATAATAAAAATACAGAATATTCTAATTATAAAAAGATAATTAAATAAAATGTGTGTTAATCATGTTAAAGAAAGTCATTGCATCTTTAGAAAATTCAGAAATTAGAAAAATGGGTGATTATGATTATGTTATTACTCCTTTATTAGATGGAATACCTAGTTTTGATCCTATTTTGCTGAGAGAAATAGTTAATGTTATTAAGAGAAAAATAGACCTTAGTAATATAGACAAAATTCTTTGTATTGAATCTATGGGCATACCCTTTGCTACTGCATTATCTTTAGATACTGAGATTCCTTTTGAGATAATTAGAAAGCGAAAATATGATTTACCTGGAGAAGTTCAAGTTAATCAAGAAACAGGATATAGTAAAGGAAATCTTTATATAAATTATCTAAAGAAAGGAGAAAAAGTTATAATTATAGAAGATGTTGTAAGTACAGGCGGAACTTTAATAGCAACAATAAATACTTTAAAAAACATGGGAATTGAAATATCAAATGTAATAGCTATTGTTGAAAAATATGGTGGCAAAAAAACTGTTGAAAAAGAAACGGGGGTTCCTTTATTAACCATGGTAAAATTAAATATTACTAATGGGAAGATAATGGTTAAATCATTAGTTTAAATTATTTATTAGCTTTTAAGGCAATGCCAAAAATTTGGGTGAGAAAGTCCAAATCTATAAATTTAAGATTTCACTTTTCTATCCCGTAAACCCAGCTAATCCTACCAAACATCGAAGCTCTATCTATCCTTTCATCAGTTCCAAAAATATTTTTGTGGCAGATGACAATTTTTATCACACAAATTTTTGACAGCATCCTTTTAAAGTTAATTTATTAATATTAAACCTTTTTTGGAATAGCTAAATATTTTGATGAGTTTTTAGAGATTATAGCTTCAGGATAATATTTGTCAATCATGTTTTTAACTAGTCCTATTTGTTTTACTCGTTGTTTTGATGAATCAAAAGAACCATCCCAGTTATGATTTTTAGCAACAGAACCACCTGTTTTAAGATAAACAGGAGATGCCACTTTAATAATATCTGGAACTTCATAATGGCGTATAAATCCACCTGAAGACTTTGGATTTTCTGTGTGAATATCCAATGGAATATCTATATTTTGGCGCAGATTAGATAGCATATCTATTGAAAGATCTCGAACTGGATTAAATGAATTAGCCCCTAATTTTTCTAAAAGAATGGCTGAAGCTGGATTTCCATGCCCGGTGTGTGCAGAAACTTTAAAATGAATATCTTTAGGAATTTCACCTATTTCTTTTAGTTTACCTAATGCAAAGAGTAATCCTTCATCATAAATAACTATGCCTCTTACACCGAATGAAATAGCTCTTTTAATATCCTCTATTGCAAAGACCAGATTTTCATATCCTCTGAGACGATATGCTATTCTTGAACCTTCTTTTGTTTGTGCTGTAGCACTTGTATCATAGCTCGCCCTTGGACCTGTACTTAAAAATAGTTCTAACTTACTTTCAATAGCTAAATCGACCATTTCAATAATTTCTTCATTTGATAAAAGCATTATCCCCTTTGTTTGAGTCACACGATGAATAGTAAAATTAAATTCATCAATAGTGGATATTAAGCTTTCCATAGCTGTTGGATTTTGAATTCCAGGAACTTCAAACCTGTATTGACTATTATCCTCAAACCTTTTTTTTGATTGAGTATTGTTTGTTTGTTTTACCCCTATTTTATCTAAACCCATTTTAGTTTCATCAAACATTTTATCAGTAATTTTTAATTTATATATTATCATGTTAATATTCTTTAATTTATATAAAATAATAATATTAAAAGTTTAATCTTCTACAATCTCTAAACTTAAATCTAAATTCTTTGTTGAATGTGTGATAAATCCTAATGAGATAATATCAAGGTCTGTTTTCCCATAATGAATAATATTTTCAGGTGTAATCCCGCCAGAAGCTTCAATTATTAAGTTGTATCTAAGGTTTTCATCCTTTAGAATTTTTATTGTTTGATTAATTTCATGAACATCCATATTATCTAACATTATAATATCTACATCACTTGCTATCTTTAATACATCTTCAAAATTTTCTATTTCAACTTCTATTTTCTTTGTAAAGCTAGCATTTTCATTAGCAAGTTTAACAGCTTTCTCTAAAGAACCTACAATGCTTATATGATTATCTTTAATTAGTATCAAATCATCTAATGAGAATCTATGAGTGTCTCCTCCACCAATTTTAATAGCTTCTTTATCAAGAAATCCAATCCCAGGTGAAGTTTTTCTTGTTCCAGCTATTTTAATTTTTTTATTAACTTTTCTAACTTCTTTAATTATTTTATTTGTGGTTGTGGCTATTGCACTCATTCTCATTAAAATATTTAAGATGATTCTTTCTAACTTTAAAATTTTTCGAGCATTTCCTTCAATTTCTATAATAATATCATTGATCGCTATTTTTTCTCCATCATCTTTTAAAGTAAGTATTTTAATTCCATATTCAAAAAAAATTTCTTTAATTACTTCAACTCCAGCAATTAAGCCATTTTCTCTAGATATTATTCTGGCTTTAGTTATTTTATTCTTACCAACTAACGCATTTGTGGTAATATCTCCAAATCCCACATCTTCTTCAATAATACGGCTAATTATTTCTTTCAAGTTAACCACTTTTATGCTAAGTAAATATTTGTATTCTCTTCCCAATAATATGGAATTTGTTCAATTAATCTCATTTTTACAAGTTTTATATGTAGGTTTAAACTAAATCATTAGTTCTCTTAAAAGTAAGCATGAAAATTGTTCTTGAACCAATATTAACTGCTCTATCACCAATTCTTTCAAGATATCTTGCAATGAAAATTAGGGTCATGATTGAGGAAATAGAATCAGCATTATTAGACATTAGTTCAGTGACTTGAATAAGGATAGAATCAAATAATTCATCTACTCTATCATCCTCATCTTTTAATTCACTTGCAGTAATAATGTTTTTATTTAAAAAAGCATTAATTGATTTACTTAACATCATATAAACATAATCACCCATATACTGACAATCATTAACTAATTTTTCTGGAATTTTAATATCTTTAATTGTTCTAGAAAATTTTGCAATTTTCGCACTTAAATATCCAATTCTATTTAAACTACTACTAATTTTAATAATTGTCTCAACAAACATTAAATCTCCAGCAACTGGCTGTTCTACGGCAATAAACTGTATACATTTTTTTTCTAATTCAAATACAATTTCATCAATTTCATTTGATTGTTCAATCACTTTCTTAATTAAATCATCATCAAAATCTGTTAAAAGAAGAATAGATGTTCTATAACTTTCAATAATAATATGACCTAAATTTTCAATATTTTCTTCTATTTCCTCAATCCTTTTTTTAAATGCATTATTTGGATACT
Source organism: Methanobrevibacter sp. (assembly GCA_031284925.1). GTDB lineage: Archaea > Methanobacteriota > Methanobacteria > Methanobacteriales > Methanobacteriaceae > Methanovirga. Next base: position 8,199 of record JAITXE010000037.1, on the reverse strand, counting down.
TCCTTACCATTTTATATTCCTCGAGTTAATATTTATTTTAATTCAGCCAAATCTTCCAGTGATATAATCTTCAGTTTTTTTATTTTCTGGACTTATAAAAAGTTTTTCAGTTAAATCACTTTCAATAATCTCTCCACTAAAGAAAAATGAAGTATACTTTGAAACTCTGGTTGCTTGTTGCATATTATGAGTTACAATGATTATTGTATAATTTTTTTTAAGTTTATGAATAAGTTCTTCTATTTTAGTTGTAGCTATTGGATCAAGAGCTGAACATGGTTCATCCATTAATATAACCTCAGGTTTAACAGCTATTGTCCTTGCAATACAAAGTCTTTGTTGCTGACCACCAGAAAGACTTAAAGCAGATTTATTCAACTTATCTTCCACTTGATCCCATAATGCTGCAGATTTTAAACTATCTTCAACAGTTTGAGTTATATAATCCTCATCACCTATGCCATGAATTCTAAGTCCATAAGCAACATTTTCAAAGATAGACTTAGGAAAAGGATTAGCTTTTTGAAAAACCATGCCTACTTTTTTTCTTAAATTTACAACATCTATTTTAGGAGAATAAATTTCTTCCCCATCAAGAAGTATTTTTCCTTCTTTTCTAAATGTTGGACTTGTATCATGCATTCTATTTAAACTTCTAAGAAAAGTAGACTTCCCACAACCAGAAGGCCCAATTAATGCAGTAACTTCATAGTCTTTAATCTTAGTAGTAATATTTTTAAGAATGTGTGTCTCACCAAAGTAAACATTTAAATTTTCTACTTCTATCCTATCCATTTTATATTGCCCTCTTTTTAAGAAATATTAAATATGAATATTAATATGTTCTTATTAGATATAAAATATAATTTATACTTTAAAATAAAATTGATTAAATAATTATTATAATTTATTTAATCTTATATTATAGTTTACTATTATAACTATATTTAATTTGTTGTTAAAAAAATAATACAAAAGACATAGCAAAAGTCTTTTCAAAGAAAAATTTTTATTCTTTTCTTAAAAAAAAGTTTAATGTTTATTAAAATCAAAAAAAGAGATTATAATTAATTTAAATTAATATTAACAAAAAAAAGATTAAAAGTATGGAACTACCTTTATTATGTTACCATTGCTTACATAATTATATACATCCCCATAAGATTGATTATTGTTATCTTTATTAAAAAGAGGTACAACCCACACTTTATCTGTACTTCTCCAAATAGGATTTCCAAGTTCTATATTACCTTTTCCTTCAATTTCTTGGGAGGCTATTTGTTTAGCTTGTTCTCTGGAAACTCCCTCTGTGAAAACTCCATTTGAATCAGAAGATTCATCAGCAAGATTTACTAATTTTTTATTTGAAGCAATTATATTCAAACTCATAGCATTTGACACTGATGTTCTATCGAACCTGAGAACACTATTTTGACTTACATATGAAACAGCATTTGCCATTTGGTTAAATGTATAAACATTAGTGGATTTTGATGGATCATTTACCTTAACCAGTTTGTTAGCTACATCAATTCCTTTAATAGCTATATAATGATAATAATCATGCTCCCATACCATATTCCCATAAGCATCATAGTGAAGACCAGCAGTATTAATATGAAGAATATATCTACTCCCTGAAAGTAAATTATTTGCTGTAGATTGACCCACCTGATTCCATTTGTATTCAAATTTTGATGCCCCAAAAAAGTGTAAAGCAGCATTCGCCAAACCAGAATGCCCTGTTCCAGAACTATCTGTCCATGCCCAACTTGCTATGCTATCTTGAGATACATCATATCCCCAAGATAAACCTACCATTCTTAAGGAAGCAGGGCCACAATAATGATCATTTATTTGCTCGATTAAAGGCATGTTTATTTCAGTCCATCCAGCAGATGCTGTCCCAATAAATGTTAAGGAAATACTTAACATTAACAAAATTATAAAAATATTCTTTCTCGACAAAATATCACCTTCAATTTTATTATATCTATTTATATTTCACTATTCTAAATAGACAACAATTATTTTTTCTACCCTCACAAATTTTTTAAACATCTTACTATTTTTTTATTTTTCACATATTAATAAAGTCATTATTAAAATAAAAAAAATAAACATCTTAATTAGGAAAAGTTATTTATTAGTAAGAGTATATAAATGTTTGTATCATGTGGCATTATAAAAAATGGTGAGTTTTTTCCATTTTCAAAATTTAGTGTGAAATTAAAATTTCTTTTATTTTTAGAGAATTTGCTTAGAATCTCTTTTTGAAGAATAATGTTTCATGTTAAAAAACTTATTCATAGGAATAATACAATAATTATCAAATTCTAAACTTAAAATATAGCTTAATGATTGTGTTCCTTTTCTTAAATCCTTAGGTTTTCATACTAAATCCTATTACAAAGTTATTCTTTATTCATTTAAGTAGAATTAGAACACTTCTTAGATATAGATCTCACATTGCTCTAAAAAAATAGCGCCATACCTATTATAACATCATGATAGACACTTAAAAAGAATTAAGTTTAGTAAATAGTTATAATTTATCATGATAATTTTTAAATGTTTATTCATTAAGTTTGGGAATGAATATGCTATGGATTATCTAACTTCAATATTTTTAAAACTTTACTCTCAAAATTACCATTAGTAAGGCTCTAAAAAAATAAAAAAATTATTCCATATTTTAATCATCACAAATTATATATGAGATTGTCTCTTATGGTGGAAAAAAATAGAATGTGCTAATATAAATCTATAAACTTAAATCGTTTGGAAATTAATTTACTCGATAACATACACAAATTTTTATTAAAATCTACCCCTACTTAGTTCTTTTTAGGCATTATAAATTTTTAAGATTGAAAATCACCTATGTAATTCACATTGCCTGAAAAAAATAGAAAAATATAAATATTTAAAAAGGAAAAAAATCAATGAAATAATAGAAATATATCTATTTTATAATTTTTATCAATACTAATTTATTAAAATTAAAACATATGAATAAATATTAATAAGGACATTGTAAAAATTTATATGGATTTTCAAAAATCAACTTACCTATTAAAAACATTATTTCATATACATCTACTTAGTTTTTAAGTGATTTTATGAAATCTTAAGATGAAAAATCACACTTGTAATTTACAGTGCCCTAATAAGCTATTTAATTTAAAAATAATAAAAAAAAATTTAAAAAACAACTTTATTTTTAAAATAATATTAATAGATGGGTGAATTTATGATTCCGAAAGTAATGATAATTTTAGGAAGTGCTTCTGATTTGAAAATAGCTGAAAAAGCTATGGATACTTTAGAAGAACTTCAAATTTCTTATAGTTTAAAGGTTGCATCAGCACATAGAACACCTGAAAAATTAAAAAATTTAGTTTTTCAAGGCACAGAAAAAGGAATTAAGGTCTTCATAGCAATAGCTGGACTTGCAGCACATTTACCTGGTTTAATAGCATCTTATACTTACAGACCTGTAATTGGAGTTCCAGTAGATGTGAAATTATCTGGTCTTGATGCTTTACTTGCATCTTTACAAACTCCTTTTCCTGGTTCTGTTGCTACTGTTGGAATTAATAGTGGGAATAATGGTGCAATACTTGCAGCTGAATTTTTAGGGATTGGTGATGAGAAAATTAGAGATAATATTTCTAATTTAAGAAAATTTTATAATTATAAAATTATTAATGATGAGAAAGAGGTTTTAAGTCAAATAAATGGAGAATACTTTAAGGATTTTAATGAAAATTTAAAAGATAATATTGATGAAAAAAATGATTTAAAATCCAAACAAGAAGTAGTGGATGTTTCAATTATTTTAGATAGTTATTATAGTACAAAAATAGCTGAAGATCTTATGGAAATTTTAAATAAATTAGAAATAACTCATAGATTTAAGGTTATTTCACCCATAAATTCACCATTTAGTTTTGAAAAATATGTTAAAGAGAGTAGTGCAAAATTATTCATAGGAATTGCAAATGTTTCTGCTCACTTACCTGGTGCAATTGTTGCTTTAAGTGAAAAACCAGTACTATCAATCCCCTGTTCTAATCAGTTAAATGGTTTAGACACATTACTTTCAATGGTAAATATGCCACCAGGAGTTCCAATGGGTGTAGTTGCAATAGAAAGTGGAAAAGGTGGAGGATTTTTAGCAGGAAATATTTTAGCAATATTTAATAAAAAAATAGAAGCTAAATTAATAAATTTAAAAGTGCAAATAAAAGAAGAATAATTTAAAGGAGGGATAATAATAATGAAAGAATTTTTAAAAGAAAAAAAATTTAATATTATTAAGATTGATAAAGAAATTTCAACTGAATTTGAAGCCACAAGCATAATAAAGAAGCATCCACGAGATATTATTATTTTAAACAATCCAAAGGGATATGATATTCCCATAATATCAGGGATAGCTAATACACGGGAGAAAATTGCTTGTGCAATTAACACAGAAAAAGATAATATTATTCATAAAATGATTGATAGCATGGAAAATCCTATTAGTATTGATAAAACACACAATTTAAAAAATTACAACACAACGGATGCTGATTTAAATAAATTACCAATATTAACTCATTATCAAAAAGATGGTGGGGCTTATATAACATCTGGTGTTGTAATTGCAAAAGATCCTGAAACAAATGTTCCTAATGCATCAATTCATAGGATGATGGTTTTAAGTCATGATAAATTAGCTATTCGTATTGTTCCTCGTAATTTATATACTTACTTTAATAAAGCAAAACAAATGAAGAAAAACTTACCTATTGCAATAGCTATTGGTTTAGATCCCGCAGTTTTACTTGCAAGTACAAGTTCAATCCCAATTGATCAAGATGAAATGGAATTAGCAAATAGATTTAAAGAAGGTAAATTGAAATTAGTTGATATAAATAGATTAAAAGTTCCACAAGCAGAAATAATCTTAGAAGGAGAGATTTTATTTAATGAAGTAGCTAAAGAAGGTCCATTTGTTGATTTAACAGATACATATGATCATATAAGAGATGAACCAGTGATTAAACTTACAAAAATGCATATTAAAGAAAATCCTTATTACCATACAATTCTTCCTGCAGGATTTGAACACAAACTTCTTCAAGGTCTTCCTCAAGAACCAAGAATATATAAATCCGTTAAAAATACAGTTCCAACAGTTCAAAATGTTCTTTTAACTGAAGGTGGATGTTGCTGGCTACATGCCACAATAGCTATTGAAAAACAAAGTCAAGGCGATGGAAAAAATGCTCTTTTAGCAGCACTTTCAGCACACCCATCATTAAAACATGCTGTAGTCGTTGATAAAGATATTAACCTATTTGACAATGAAGATGTTGAATATGCAATAGCAACACGAGTTAAAGGAGATGAAGATATAATAATCATTCCTAAATCAAGAGGTTCATCACTTGATCCAGTAGCACTTCCAGATGGAACAACTACAAAAGTAGGTGTAGATGCAACAAAAGATATTAATCAAAAAGAGAAATTTAAACGGGTCAGCTCTGATTTTTATATTATAAATAAATAACAGTATATTATTTAACAAAATAATTTTTAAAATTTAAAAATTGTCCTCGCATTTTTATAGTGCTAAAAAAAGTAATAATTTAATTTATAATATGATCATATGTAAGTATATAAAAAATTAAGTATATGTCAAAAATGATAATTTTAGTAATGAAGTTTCAAAAAATTTTTTCTCCTTAGAAAAAGATCGAAACAATTCAGATTATGATTTTTCATATAAATCAACTGAGAAAAAAGCAGAAAAAGATTTAAATAATACCAAGATTTTTATTGGAGAATGTAAAAAATTTTTATAAAAACATTTCTATAAAACAATAAATGTTATATATAATGTGCATATGATTTTGCTGAAAAAATAAATCTGATAATGAAAAAGTAATAATCTCAAATCTAAACCTATGTTTTTTAAATGATTAAAAATGATTTTTGAAGTTTGAAATTAAATATTATTATTTTACAATGCCTATTTTATATACTTTTTAATTTAATAATATATTGGGAAAAATATGGAAATTCAACAACTTAATAAAGAAATAAGAAGTAAATTCCTTGAACGAATGATTAAAAGAAGTCCATCACAACTTTCTACAAGTTGGTTTCAAGAAGATTTGACATATAATGGAAAAGAGAATACAATATTTATAATAGTTCCAACTCCAGGTTGTTCATGGGCATTAGGAGATTCTGGTGGATGTACCATGTGTAGTTACATATCTGACTCTGCACTTGAAAATGTGGATGATGATGAGATATTCAATCTATTTAAAGAAGAATTTGAAAAGTATGGAGTAGATAGTAATCTATCTATTAAACTATTTGTATCAGGAAGCTTTTTAAATCCATTAGAAGTTTCTATTAATGCAAGAAATAAAATTTTAGATTATTTATCAGAAAATGAATTTGTTAAAGAATTAATTGTTGAATCAAGACCAGAATATATTAATGAAGACCTCATTAAAGATGTTTTCATTCATTTAAAAGATAAGCTATTTGAAATTAGTATAGGTCTAGAATCATCCAATAATTTCACAAGAGATGAGAAAATCAACAAAGGATTTACTAAAGAAGACTTCCAAAAAGCAATTGAAACAATAAAATCCCTAAAAAATAGTTATAATATTAAATCAAAAGCATATATTCTTGTAAAACCTATTTTAACCAATGAAGCTGAAGCCATTAAAGAGGCAATTGAAACTGCTAAATATTGCCAAGATGTTGGGGTTGATAGAGTTTCATTCACACCAACTACCATACATAAGGGAACTTTAGTGGAACAATTATGGAATCGGGGTGCTTACCAACCCGCATGGATTTGGAGTACTATGGAGATAATAAATCATGTGCGAAAGGAATTAACTATTGATTCTTTCATGGACACGTCAGGATTTGGATCAAGAAGAGGACCATACAACTGTAAAAAATGTAATAAAGATCTAAAGAATATGATAATTGATTCAAACCTCAACCAATCAACAATTAATCATGAATGTGATTGCAAAAACGAATGGAAAGGCATTATCAAAAGTGCAGATTTAAATAAATCAAAAACATTTCCAAAACACCTGCCATTACTTTAGTATTACTTTCTCTAAAATTTTTTTTATTAATAATAACAAAACAGTATTCATGGCATTATTCAATAATGATTGTCGATTTCACCCTCTCTTTTATATTCTAAACTAATTTTATCTGTAAATATTGTTTAATAAATAATCTAAACCTTAAAAATCCTAAAAAATATACAATAAGATTTCAAGTAAATAACAGGAAATCCTAAATAGAAAGTTGTTAATTCTTTTGAATTTCAAAAGTTTTTAATAAAACACAAATAAGAAAATAAAGAATGATTTGTGAAAAATTCAAAACAAGAGTAAATAATCTCTTAAAAAAAATAAAATTATTTATTATTTTCATTTATAGCACTTACCTAATTCTCCATTTCTTTTATATAATAGTGAGAAAAAAATTTGGTAAATTACTTTATAGTATATAAATGTTTAGATATATCATTTAAAACATTCTTTAATAAGTTCCATTAAAATTGAAATATATTCATCTCATAATAACTTCTTTTTCCTCTTGTGATTCATTATATTAATTTTCAAGCATTGTTTGAATATGACTTACTGAGCCTCTTTCAGTGAATCCTACTATGATTCTTGATTGATTGATTTTAACTGATGAAAATTCTTCTCTTTCTTTATATTTGTAATTGTGGGATTTCGCATATCCTTCAAGTGATAAACGTGGATTAACATCAAACACCCTTTGAAATGTGTTATAATTATATAAAAATCTCTCAACAGTTTTTTCATGTGGGATTTTATCTGATTTAATAGTTATGAAAAATAATAATCCTTTAATATCTATAACATAGTATCCATCACCTTCAAATAATCCTGTAGCTGTCATAGCAATTATATGGGCTTCATGCACGGATGCTTGAAATAGATTCTCTTTAAACTGAGAGATGTCATATTCTTCACCGAGTAATCTAATCTCTTTTGCATCTTTAATTACTTTATCTTGAAATCCTACATTATCCCATGCCCACTGCCATTTTTCATTATTAAGTGATAAAATACCTAAAAGTTGAAAATCGAATTTCAAGTCTTCTCCCCAGTTAATAGTCCCATT
>JAITXE010000024.1 GCA_031284925.1 Methanobrevibacter sp. | reverse complement strand
CTTGATTACCTCCGAAACTGAACTATATCCTTTTTCTTTCTGTTTTTTTTTTTATTTTTTATTTTTTTTTTTTTTTTTTTTTTTTTTTTTTTTTTTTTTTTTTTTTTTTTTTTTTTTATTTTTTTTTTTTTTATTTTTTTTTTTTTATTTTTTTTTTTTTATTTTTTTTTTTTTATTTATTTTTTTTTTTTTTTCTATTTTTTTTTTTTTTTTATTTTTATTTTTTTTTTTATTTTTTTATTTTTTTATTTTTATTTTTAATATTTTTTAATTATTTAAAAAATAAAACATTTTAAAATTGTAAACCTTATTCTTTCCCATTCATATTTCCATCATCACCAATCATGCTGTTCCAACTCCTCTTCTCCATTTAATTTCAATGGTGCATTTGCCTCTTCAATATTACTCTAAGATATATCAATATCTCCACTTAAATTCGGATTAGCACTTTATCTTCTCTTTTTCTATATCAAATAATAATAATGTAATATAAATGCAAATTTAGATAATAAATAAAAAATACATAAATCAATCTAATACAAATAAATTAATAAATAATAAATTTTAATAATTATTTATAATATATAATTTATTAATTTATCTTAATCATATTTATCTTTTTTACAAACCAATTTCCTATAACATGAAATCACTAAAATAATACTAACAACAATAACAAAAATTAAGATCACTAAAGAGGCTATGATTATTATTGCCTAAGTAACAGATAAACCAAACATAATTCCAGAACTTTATGATTTTGTGCATTCAGTTCTTGGATCTCCTGTTGCAAGGCATTTACAATCTTTAACAGTTTAATGCACCCTGTCAATTAGACATTATTTATCTTTCACACAAAATGGTGGCCAATAAGGACTTAAACCGGATGAATCGCATACACAATCTGCTGTCATTTTACCTTAAACACAATAGGCAGGACATGCGCCTCCAGCTCTTGAATCATTTGTTGATTTACAGGCACATTCTTAAGCAGTTGTTGATTTAAATTATGCAGCTGTCAAATATTAACATTCTAATGAATCACATGCCATTCTAGGATCATCATACAGCATACAAGGACAAAATGAAGTAGATTTCTAAATGAATTTCAAATAGTCATTAGTTGGTAATTAAAGTAGTTCATAGGTATTTTTAACACATGGACATTCATTTCTTGGATCTGACTATCTACATGAACATTATTAAACTGTTGCTAATTTTAATTTATCATTAGTTAAATTTTAACATCTTATTGTTGTTGATTAACATTCTTCTCTAGGATCATCATAAGCAAAACAATTACAAACATAAGATAATTAAAACAAGAATGTAACATAATCTCCATAAAAATCTTTTTCTAATCCTATCCATTCATTATAATTTTTGGGACATCTACAACTAGTTGCATTCTTTTTTAATGGTAATAAGCATGGACATTAAACTCTTAAATCATCATCAATACATGGACAAATTTCTGTTGATATACCATCGGTTGACATTGTACATTTGCATGATCCTTTTTTGGTGTGATAAGGCTTGCACGGGCATATAGGTCTTGGATCTTTCTCAAAACAATGACATTCTCTTTCAGGGAGTAAAAGGAACTCTTCTCTTCTTTATTACGTTGCAGATTCAAAACTAGTTATATTTTTATAACATTCAATATTAGCAGCTTTTTATATTCCAATGATTTCAGGTTAGATTTTGACATCAGATTCTGGTAAATGATCCAATTTTCCATTGCTAGATTCTGAGTCATCCAAGTTGTTCATCAAAGGTTCATTGACTGCAATTGCAACAAATGCGATGAACAGGAGATTACAAATAGACCTGATAATAATAATAATGAGGATATAATAAAAATATTAATATTGATTATATTATAAATAATTATGTAAATTAATTATCATATTCGTCACTAGCAATTTATAACAAATAGTCTGCATCACATTATCTAAACATAATTAGAATAAAAAACGTAAGAAATAGAGTTGATGTAATTAAAAATCATTTATAAATAAGGTGTGAGCAACTTTAGCTGGTTATTAATTGGTAAATTAATAATGGCATAGACTTGCTTTAATTTAATTAGATTAGTTATAGTATAATATAAATCATAAATAAAATTGAAAAATTACAAGGTAGGTGAGAAGTTATCTGATGAATAATTTATATAAATAGATTCTAAACTTAAATTAATATAAGCAATGAATATGAACACTAAAAAATAATAATCATCGTGTTTCTTTAGATAAAACATAGTCAATAAACAGTAGATGTTGAGAAATAATACGCTCCAATTTTCAATCTGATTTTTTTGGATCCCTGCAGTTTAATCAGTATTTCTGCACTTAATTCATGAGCACAAATTCATCTAGACATTTCTAGCAACAGGATGCTATTTGCACCTCTAATACTGAATTATCGAATTATTTCAAAACGCGATTCCTGCACGGCCTACCCAATAATTCCCTCCAATCAACTTAAATCGTTTAATACAATAAATTTGTATATTTATCAGTAATCATCGCAAAATAAATTGTTTCTACTAAGATATAAAACGATAATACATTTTACTTGTTAATTTTGCTATTATTCTAAACCCACATAAAATCCATTAGCTTACAAACATCTATTGATCTTTGTGATATCGATTGTAATAGTTTCATAATAAATCCAGATGAATAATATTACTGATACGAAGATCTAAGAACAATAATATTTTTTTCTCTTTCAATCTCACCTGAAGTAAATGACTTCTCAAATTTAATTTAAACTATAATTTGTATGCGTTTTTATTAATACCTTTTAAACCAAATTATCAAT
>JAITXE010000046.1 GCA_031284925.1 Methanobrevibacter sp. | reverse complement strand
TTTAGAAATAATTATGTTGTTATTGTTGAGATTAGATACACAGAAGACCAAACAATAAAAGTTTTTACATTCTACATCTTTTAGTAATATTTCACTCATTTGTAATAATTTTAGTATTAATTCCTTTTTAAAAAATTATTAATATTCTTTTGATTTAAAGGATTAAACTCATTTTATGAAGGTATTAAATTAAGAGAAATCCAATATATACAATCAGTTTTGAAGTTTAATTATAAGTTAAATTTTTAATTCTAATATTTTTAAGAACATTACTATTATTTTATCCTTATTTTTTTAAATTTTGGTAATATGGTACTAATTGAACAACTTAACAGCACTAATGATTGATAAAACATCTCTAAAACAATCAATCAGGCTAAAATTTGTTTTTCTAACATATAATCAAAAGAATTAAAAAAGAGATTTAAAAGTATTAAATATATAAACAACAAAAATCCCAAAAATAAAAGATTAAGCAGAAAATTTGGAAATGATATAGATTTTAATCACTGCTCTTAATTACTAATTACTTGAAGATAGATTGATAAAAATATTACAATCATTTTACATAGTGAAAAATTTCCTGGAAGCAAAAACTATTTACACTACCCTAAATTTTACAGTGCCATAAAATAAAAAAAAAATAGGTATGATTATTATAAATAACCATACTAAAATTTCACACTAAATTTGCATTTGGTGCTGATTCATTTAAGATATTTTTAATATCATCATCGATTATATCAAAATGGAAGAAATCAGTGTAGAAACTTTTAACTTCATTTTTCAGATTTAAATCCTTATTTTGATCTGGATAAATAACCTTTAAAGCCCAAGGAATACCAATAATCATATTAGAACCTGGTGGCATATCAAACCAATTGAAAGGGTCATCTGGAGCTAAGAAAACTTGCTTATTTTTAACAGCATATATATTCTCCCATGAAGGAGTTTTATAAACATCTTTAAAGAAGTTTTTATTAGTTGTGATGATAACTTCAGGATTCCATAAAAGTAATTGTTCAATATTAACTTTGGTTGTTTGAGCAGATAAATTTACATCAGCCACATTTTTAGCACCAACTATATCTAAAACCTGAGCATGCTCACTTCCTGGTGGTGAAGTAGTTAATCCATCCTCACCTTGCGCATAATAAACTTTTTTAGGGTTAGCTTTAGTTGCTTCAGTATTCTTTTTACCTAAATCAAGATACTTATTTAAAGTACTTTTAAGTTTATTTGCAGAATCTTCAGAATGTAAGACTTTACCTAAAAAGTCATAGGTTTTATTAAGATTAGTTAAATTTGCTGTCTCTGGAACTGCAAGAATAGGTATTGTTGTAAATTTATTTAGGATTAAATCTAAATCACTTTGCACAACTGAACCATTTCTAACCTTAGGACTAGTAAGTATAAATGAAGGACTTAAGTTTAATAATGCTTCATCATTACCATTATTTTTACTACCTGTCCAAGCCCCAATAGCTGGAAGTTCCCTATATTCAGATTTAACATATTTTGTATCATTTTTAAAAGAAGCACTAACAGCAGCAAGTTTATGTGGAGCAATCATATATACCAATGATGTGAGTGGACTTGCAGTTGATACTATCTTACCAGGATTTGAAGGGATTGAAACATTTCTTCCCACCATATCTTCAACAGTTTCATTACCTGTTGGATGATTTAAAGAATCATTTGCAAAAAATGCAACACCAGCTATTAATATAACTGCTATTGCAATAATAATTATATTTTCATTTTTCATTTATTCACCTCGAATCTTATTATTTTATTTCTAGATATTATTTTAAATGATATAACATATCCCAAAACATACCACTTAAAAATGTGGAATTGTAAATAATCCACATAGTATTATATTTTATTTTAATATATATAAATATATTTTAATTGACTTGACTTTATTCATATAACCATAATACTTATTTCATGATGTTTACTAATTTTCAATGAAAAAAAATAATTTATTAGTAAACTGATTAATGAGAATATAATAGGGAGTAAATATTAAAAAAAGAGTGTTTAGTAAGTTATTAATATATTCGTCCTAAAAATAAAAAACCGATAAGCAGGAATTCTTAAAGAAATATGTGGATTATTGATAATCGTTTATTTAAAATAGGGGCACTGTAAATTTAGGTGGGGTTTTTCCAAATTGAAAATTCATAAAATCCTTCTAGATAAAACAATTACATGTATATTTGCAAACTATTTTTACATTTTGTTTTTTCAAAAAACGGGGAAAAATTTTCTTGCACAATTTAATAAGATTATTTGGAGATATATTAATTATTTAATTAATACTAATCTTTATATGCTTTCTTACTAAAAGATATAAATAAGTCATGATAGTAAAAAAATCATGACTAATTAATTCTAGTATGAGTGATTTGCATGTTTGAAATATTAAAAAATCCTATAACTGGAGAAAGATTACATCCATTAACAGATTTCTTTTTAAAAAAGATGTTTGGAGAACTTGGTTGTGAAGAATCAGTCCTCCATCTTATACAATTATAGTTGAAGATTTACCATTTCAAGGAAATAATAGTGAAATTAATGAATATCAAGCTATGATTAATAGGGTTAGTAAATTTAATGCAGAGGATATTGATTTAAATAATAAACTACATAGACTGTTAATATTTTTAAATAAAATCAGCCTAAAAAAAACCTTATAAGAAGGTGATTTAAATGGATGATGTATTACAAAAGCATATACTACTTTAAATACTGCAACGAAAAATAAAGAAGAAATAAAAATCTATGAAATGAAAATTAAACACCCCACCATTAATTTATTTTATAATTTTTTATTACTCTTTTAGAATATGCATCTGAAACTAATCCCCCAATAAGGTTCCCAATAACCATTCCTATCCATATTCCATTTTCACCTATTTGTAAAACTAATGAAAAAATATAAGCAAAACCTACATTAAAAAATACTTCTCTTATACATATTAAAAGTAATGAATCAAAACCTTTCCCTAATCCTTGCAATATTGATGATGAAATTGAACTCAATGGTTTAAATAGAATAAAAAAACTCATAATTCTCAAGAACATAACTATCCCATCAAAAAAACTTGGATCTGAATTAGGGTATGTAAATATGCTTGCTATCTGATTAGCGAATATGAAAATAAAAAGTGAAATAATAATGGCTAATAAAGTTTCATAGCATGATTTCTGATGGTTAGAAAATTATGAAATTTCTCTCCACCATAAGATGATGCTATTACAGGTACAAGTGATGAAGAAATTGCACCAAGTGGAATTGACATGAAGATAATAACTCTCCATCCAGCAGAATAAATAGCTACAGATTGAACTTCAGAAACCATCATTAAAAGAATGTTAAAAATAGCAATCATTAATGCATATATGAATAATTCTGTTCCTGCTGGTAATCCAACATGTAATAATCTTTTTAATATTTCTTTATTAAAATTAAAAAATTTATATGAAAACTTAATGTAAGTATCATTTTTAAACCATTTAATCATAAGAGTTGAAATAATTGCAAGTGATAGAATAGAAGCATAAGCAGCACCACTAACCCCAAGATGAAAATAATAAATAAATATTGGATCAATGATAATATTTAAAATTGCACCTAAAATCATGGCATATGTAACTTTTTTAACATTTCCTTCTGCTCTTAAAATTCCATAGGAAACATACATAAAAACTATGAAGAAAGAGCCTATAACATGTATTATTCCATATTGAAATGTTAAATCTATAATTGAACCTGCACCTAAGATTAAAACTAAAGGTTTTAAAAATATAATGCCTAAAACAGTCGTTAAAACTGAAATAGTAATAATTAATAATAATGTGTGAAATGCTGCATTATCAACTTGCACCTTATTTTTAGATCCAATATATCGTGATATGGTGGCTGTTGCTCCAACTCCAATACCATTACTAATTCCAGTAATAATTAAAATTAAAGGATTCATAAACCCAACAGCAGCCAATGCATCTAATCCCAAACCAGCAACCCAAACACTATCAATAAGATTATAAGACTGACTAATAATCATTGCAATTGTCATTGGCATGGATAAATTCAAAACAGCTTTTTTAGGATCTCCAAGAAGGATATTCACTCCTTCAGTTATTTTAGCCATGATTTTTACCTTCAATTCTATTTATTATAAAAATTACTATTTTATATATTTTTATCAGAATCAAATATTAATGAAATATATTGAACTTAAAGTATATAAAGATTAATATTTAAGAATTTAAGTATTAAAAAAATCATAAACTAAAAATTAAGCCTTTTAAAGAGTTTCCAGCACAAAAAATAAAATAATAAAAAATGAGTGAAAAGTAATAAACATCATGAAAATATAGATAAAAAACAATAAAAGGCAATAAGAATCAATGCAAAGTAGTGATTATATTAAATGAATAAAAATTGTTTAAAGATGAAATAAACCCTATAAAAATGAGAAAAATTAAAATTAAAAAATAAGGAGAAATAGGGAGATTTAAAAAGGAAAAAGTATAAATATGAAAATAATTAAAAAAGTATTTAAATCCTAAATAAATAATTTTAAAAATTTAAATGCTTTTTAAAACATTATAAATCTTTTTTTACTTATTCACTGATTTATAAATCATTTATTTTATGAAATTTAAGATTTAAAAATTTGATTTTTAAAAAATTAAATTAGTTTTAAAAGATTTGTATTATGAAATATGATTTTATTTTAACTTGATTAGAAAAAAAAGTTCAATTGTTTAGAATTGGAGTTATGTAATAATCTTTATACATTAATATTAAAAAAATGGAGTGATATTTATGGACATATTGAGTCTTTTTGGTAAAAAGTAGGTAAAGCAGATACAAGTGGAATAGCTATAACAATAATAATTACATTAATCATAGTCATAGGAATCATATATTATATATATCATATAATTGAGAAAAAGAACTTGACTGTTGAATATATAGTTTTATTAGCTGTTTTAATAGCTATTGGTGCAGTATGTAGATTGATTCAACCTATGTTCTCACAATATGCTTCAGGATCTATTGCTCTTTTTGTTACTATAATGGTAAGTATTGTATTTGGAAAAGAAACTGGATTTATTGTAGGGGCATTAACTGAATTAGTTCCAATAAAAGGAATAGGATTTTGGTTAGTCTATACTATGATCGCATCTGGACTTATTGGATTTATAGCTGGTATTCTCTCTAAAAAACTAAACATGAAAGGTGTTGCAGGTGCTACTGTAAGAGGCATATTTGCTATTGCATCTGCACTTGCTTATGGAGTAATAACTTCACTTTCAATGGTATTTTTCTATGGATACCCTGTAACATACCTATATAAAGCCATTTTTATCAACCCATGGTTAAGAATAGCAATTCTTCTTGTTTTATTATTAATAGCATACACACCAATTAGAAACGCACTAATAAGAGCTAAAAAAAGATATTTATGTTCAACAGAAGAAATACCCCAATCAAAAACCAGTTAAATAAATTAGCATCTTAAGATTAAAGATTAATTATCAGAACCAATAATAATAATTGAATTCATAATGGTTTAGAAATATAAATAGCATCAAAATAATAAGTGCCATTTTTAGCAGTTAAAGACACATATGAAATATCACCAATCAAATTACGATGAATAAAACCATCATCAAACAACAAAGGATCACTCAAATAATTGCCATTAATTAATTTAGTAATCATATCATTATCAATGAATAATGAAGCAATCAATGAATCATGCTGATTATTATTAAAATACTCCAATGAATAACTTGGATCAGTGATATTTTGATACATGATATCAAATAATAAATGACTAAAATTATAATTTCCATCAGGTATATCTGGTTCTGGTTCAGGATCAGGATCAGGACTTGGACCAGGATCTGAGTTAGGACTTGAACTAGATTGATAATCAGAATCACTATTAACAGAATCAACAGTGTTAGTAAAAGGTGAACCTGTAGAATTACCAATATCAGTATTAATATTAGGATCAACTGAAGAATTATTAGAAGCAATAGAATCATTAACAGAATTATTAATCAAAGAATGATGATTAAAAGGATTAAAAAATAACCCTGTTGAAACCAATACTATCCCAACAAAACCAACAATCAATAATAAACTATGCTTCCTTAACATAACTAAACACCAGATGAATTTGTTGTATTATTATAAGAATAAGGTAAACTACCATGTTCCTCAATATACTTTTTAATCAATAAAATAAGTTTATTATACTCTTCTAACTCTTTTGCATTAATATCAAGACTTGAATCAGGTTCAGAATCAAGACTATTAACCTCACAGAAACTTAAAGAAGGATTAACAACTTTTTCACCATCACTATAACCTGGCATATCCTGATTAGCAGTTGAATACTCAGAATCAAAACTAGTATAAAAACCTACAATTTTTACAAGATAAATACCTAATTTAACAAACGAAATAATAGGTTCAATAATAAGAAAATCAAGCAACCAATAAATAGTATATAATATTAAAGCAATCACAAAACCAATCCAGAAACAAGCTATCTTAATAGCATCCCAAACATACTTATAAAACTGGTACCACTTATAATGACCCATAGTAGGTGCCATATCAGGTGTAACCCAAGGATCCCAATCAGGTATAATAACTAAATCAGGTAACTTAGGTATACCAAAATCCGGATTAACAACTCTAGGAGTAAAAGGTTTATAACTAGAAACATTAAATGAATTATTAACTTTTGACGGTCTAATAAAGAAATTACTACTATTAGTATCATTAAGTATGATATCATTACTCATAGCAACAGTCTTATTAATACTATTATTTAAATCACCAGCAGTACTATTATTAGTTATATTGACATCAACAGATGTATCATTATAAAGATAAGTAATAGTATAACCTTTAAGTTTATAATCCTGTAAAACCAATTCCTTCTCAGTTTCATTAGTAGTTCTATTTAAATCAGAGTGTAAAGCATCAGCATAATTCAATTTATTAACATTAGGTGCAGTAACACTTTCATTCATTAAATCATTATAATTATTATCAACTTCACCAACTAAATCTAAAGCTTTAGAATGCTGAACATCAAAATCCACACCTATAAACGTTGTAGAAAGACCAGCAATCGCACTAAAAACACCAAGAAGACAGCCTATAACTACCTTTGTTGTAAATGATGCAATTTCAGCAATAATTTTACTTGCCTTATACATTGCATAAAGAGGACCATTAAAAGTATATTCGGCCCCAAGAGCAGATTTCCATCTCTGCCTTTCATCAACCCACTCACTAGTAAATGCAAAACTAGTTATGGCACCAATAATTGGTACAAAGCCACCAAACATCATACCAACCTCGCCACCACCTAAATTATAAAAATCTTCCATATCATGTGCACTACTATTCAATCTCCTATAATTATCCTGCATCAAAGCAAGCTGAGCTCTAGGAACATGCCTAAAAGATGAATTAGAACCACTATCATAATAAGTATCAGGGTACATCTCAAAAGTCTTATTAGCAATATCAACAATACTATCAACATTAGACTTAAAAGAATCCTTCTCACTAACTAACCTATTATTAGCTTTATCATGAGGGGCAAGTAAACCACCATAATCAACAGTGCCATCCTTATTAATACTCACACCATCCTTATAATAACTAGAACTGAAATTATAATAAGGATACCTTACATCCCAACCATTACCAAGATTATTATTAAGACTATAATAATGCTCAGTAGAAATATTAACAGTAGAATTAACAGTAGAATTATTACCAGATGTGCCATTACCTTTATTCCCATTGTCAGAACCAGTGCCATTATTAGAATCAGCTGCATTAAAAGCTGGAACAATACTTAAAGTAATAATAAAATAAACAATTAACAAACCAATAATTTTCTTAAACATCAATAAAACCTTCAAAAATAAATAATACAAGTTTTCTATAGACAACCTGTTGCCTAAACAAATAATTAACAAGGATGTAAACCCTTAACAATCATAGCATCAGACCCAGCTGAAGCATAACAACTAGCCAAATACAATTCATGATCAGGATAATTAAAATTAATACTACCCTCACTAATAGCCTTATGAGACCTTATATCGCAATTAATATGGAAATATTTATACCTATCATCAACAACCCTACTAGCCTGATCATGAATAATAAAAGTACTATAAACCATATAATTATAAACCTTATTATCACGATAACACTCAAGACTAATAATATCACCATTCACAAGATACTCAAGACCGGCAAAAGCTGCACCATGGCTTGTATGATGCCCCCAAATACCAAGCCTCTTATTACCAGGTTCATCAGGGAAATAAGCATCAGGATGCTTCCAACCACAATTACACTGCTCCTCATAACCAGGAGTCAAAGAAACACATTTATTCAATGACGGTAAATGCAACACACCCCAACTATCACAATAAGAAGCCGAAACAGTATTAACAGTTAAACCAAACAAACAAAATGATTAGGTGCTATACGACAACAATCTTGATGATTAAAAACATCTCCAAGTTCAACATTAACATCACCATAATAATGAGTAGCACTAACACAACCCATACAACTAACAACTAAAACAAATACTAATAACAACCCATAAAACTTCTTAAACATAAATTAAACCTTCCTAGGACCAACAACAAAGTCAACATAATCTGAATCAAAAGGCCATCCTTCTTCAACTGTAAACCTACCAGAACCTTCTTTAATAGCTGTCACATAGATATCAGGAAACAATTCAGCCTTAGTATTGGTAATAAAATAATCTGAGTTTTGAAAAGCCCTTTGAAACTTACTATCAAAACAACTACTAATGTCGTTAGTATTCATCCAATCATTAAGATTAAAAATCTCATACTGATTCATAGTCACATTATAAGTATAAGATTTTGCATTAACACAACCATAACTACTTGTAACTAAAATGAACAATAATAATAAACCATAAACTTTCCTAAACATAATTAAACACCCCTTAAGACCAACATTCTATTTTTTTCTTTATATAATAACCATTAGATTTAATAGATGGATTGCCGAATTCAGTCTTTATTTTTTTCTCATAATCCATAATTAAACACTCCTAAACCCAACAGGATCCTCAGTAATATTGAAATTAACATAATCATTATCTTCAATTGGCCTGAAATTATTTATTATAGTAAACTGTTTATAACCAGGAACAACAGCCTGAGCTATAAGCAAATCATCACGCTCCCAATACATCTTAAACATACCCACATGATAAAAAGCAAGCATGAAATGATAATCATCGTACACATCTAATTCCCTACACTTAGCATAAATCCCTATCTTATCCCCAAGATGACAATTAACATCATAAGTGTAGGATGTAGCACTAACACAATTATAACTACCACACAACAATAAAAACAATAATCTAAACTGCAACAAACACAGCAATAAATACTAAATATAACTTCAATAAACCCACAAATCAGTTAAATCTAACATAAAAATCATATCCAATTTTCATAAACCAAAGGATTTCTTTAATAAATCAAGATTTACATATCCTGATTTAAATAATTCACCAGTTCTTAAATCGTTTATAACAACTTCAGCAGGTGCAAACATTCCTTT